>NZ_JBKGTW010000013.1:0-48252 GCF_046546535.1 Neisseria sp. WLZKY-1 | reverse complement strand
CAACGACAATCTGATAGGCGGAGCGGATAACGACCGTCTGGACGGAAACGAAGGCAATGACAAACTGGACGGAGGGGATGGCAACGACTATCTGTATGGTAATAACGGTAACGACACCCTGATAGGCGGTTTCGGCAACGACTACCTAGAAGGAGGAGCCGGCAGCGACACCTACATCTTCGGAAGAAAATTCGGCGAAGACACCGTATCTAACTACGACGCAAGCGAAGGCCGCAAAGACACCATCCGCTTTACCGACGGCTGGAAACAAAGCCACTTCAACTTCACCCGCAGCGGCAACGATTTGATAATTGCGGCTAAAAACAGCACCGACAAAGTAACCGTCAGCTACTTCTTTGAAAGCGATGCGGCAGGCAATTACCGCGTAGACGCCATCGAATTTTCCGACGGAGGCCGTCTGAATGTAGAAGCAGTGAAATCGTTGGTACAACGCGGTACGGCAGGAGAAGACGTTCTGTATGCCTATGCCAAAGGCAGCACACTGAACGGCGGAGCGGGTAACGACACGCTGTACGGTTCTTCCGGCAACGACAATCTGATAGGCGGAGCGGATAACGACCGTCTGGACGGAAACGAAGGCAATGACAAACTGGACGGAGGGGATGGCAACGACTATCTGTATGGTAATGACGGTAACGACACCCTGATAGGCGGTTTCGGCAACGACTACCTAGAAGGAGGAGCCGGCAGCGACACCTACATCTTCAGAAGAGGTTTTGGAAATGATGTTATCAATGACTATGCTGTTGATGGTGCAACGGATACTTTGCGTTTGGACAGCTTGAAGTTGGTCGATATTGAATTTTTCAAAACAGGATCTGACTTAATCTTGCGAACCAATAACCGTCAAGATTCCGTGCGTGTACAAAATTTCTTCAATAATTCTAGTTATATTGTTGAACGTTTTGAGTTTACGGATAAAGTGGTGCAGGCATCAGATTTTGCCAAGTACGCACAGATGGCAGACAATTTGGTGCAGTCGATGTCTGTATTTGGTTCCCAAGCAGGGGGAACTTCTGCCGGTATCTCGCCACAAATGCAACAACCTGTGTTAGCGTCTTCTCCACTCTAAATAGAGACTGAAAAGACCGTGTGAAAACGGTTCGTGAGAAGCACACTCGTCAGAGGCTGGCGGGTGTGCTTTCTTTATTGAGATGCACAACCTGCTGTGTTATCGTGCTACTTTTGTCAAATCTTTACAAAACTACCGCCATGGGTATCCGCTTCCAAGCCTATAAAGAATTCTTTTCCCGTTATCTTACTGTTTGGCGCAATGTTTGGTCGGTACGTGCCCAACTTGATCCACCGGTGCGAGATAAGGACGAGCGTGCTTTTCTGCCCGCCCATCTGGAATTGGTCGAAACCCCGCTGTCGGCTGCACCCAAATGGACTGCACGGCTGATTATGCTGTTTGCGCTCTTGGCGCTGCTGTGGGCGCTGGTCGGAAAAATCGATATTGTTGCGGTGGCAGAAGGCAGAACCGCTCCGAACAGCCGCAGTAAAACCATCCAACCGCTGGAAACCGCCGTAGTCAAAAAAATCGCCGTACAAAACGGCGAACACGTCAAAGCCGGGCAGACGCTGGTTGAACTGGAAGGCATCGGCTCCGAATCCGATTATGTGCAGTCTGCCGAAGCGCTGCGGGCAGCGCGGGTAAATAAACTGCGCTACGAAGCCGTGCTGGCGGCATTGGAACAAAACCGGCTGCCGCAGCTGGACAAACAGCGGGCGCAGCAATGGCAGATTCCTGAAAGCGAACTTGCCGCCGCGCAGGTTTTGGCGCAAAACCAGTACCAAACCTGGTCGGCACAGGATATGCAGCTTCAGGCTGCCCTGCGCGGCCATGAAGCGGAAAAACAGGTAACGGCTGCCCAAGTGCGCAAACTCGAACAAATCAGCGGCATTGAAAGCAAACGCACTGCCGATTATAAAAAACTGCTGGCGGAAAACTTCGTCTCCCAACACGCGTATTACGAGCAGGAAAGCAAGCTTATCCAAAACCGCAACGATCTCGCCGGCCAAAAAAGCCAGATGCGCCAAATCGACGAGAGCATCCGTCAGGCTCAGCAAAACCGTGTTCTCAATACCCAAACGCTAAAACGCGACACGCTTGATGCTTTGCGTCAGGCCGATGAACAAATTGCCCAGCTCGACAGCCAGACCGAAAAAGCCCGCCGGCGTAAGGAGCTGATGAAGCTCGATTCCCCCGTCAACGGCACCGTGCAGCAGCTGGCTACCCATACCATAGGCGGCGTGGTTACCGCCGCCCAGCCGATTATGGTGGTAGTGCCTGACGAAGAGCAGATGGAAATCGAAGCACTACTGCCGAACAAAGATATCGGCTTTGTCAAAGCAGGACAGGATGCGGTTATCAAAATCGAATCCTTCCCTTATACACGCTACGGCTATCTCACCGGCAAAGTGAAAAATGTCAGCTTCGATGCGGTGGAACATGAAAAACTGGGTCTGGTATTCGCCGTAACCGTTGCGCTCGACAAAAACTACCTGATGATAGACGGGCAGAAAGTCAATCTGACCGGCGGCATGAACATCACCGCCGAAATTAAAACCGGCAAACGGCGGGTGATTGATTATTTGCTCAGTCCTCTACAGACCAAAGTGGATGAGAGTTTGCGCGAACGGTAAACGATATACCGATAATTGAAGGCCGTCTGAAAGCCCGTTTCCCGCTTTCAGACGGCCTTTTGCCGTTCAGCCTATGCGTTTGAAGGGCGGCAGGCAGGCGAGGAGTTGGCGGCCGTAGCGTTGGGTGAGGACGCGGTTGTCGAGGATGGTGACGCGGCCGTAGTCGCTTTCGGTGCGGATGAGGCGGCCGGCGGCCTGGACGAGTTTGATGCCGGCTTCGGGCACGGTCACTTCTATGAAGGGGTTGCCGCCGCGCTGTTCTATCCAGCGGTTTTGCGTTTTTTCGATGGGGTTGTCGGGCATGGAGAAGGGCAGTTTGACGATGACGACGTGGACGCAGGCTTCGCCCGGCAGGTCGAGCCCTTCGGCGAAGCTGTCGAGGCCGAAGATGATGCTGGCGCGGCCGTCGGCGAGGGCGGCGCGGTGTTTTTCGAGGAGGACGGCTTTGGGGATTTCGCCCTGCACCAGAATGAGCGGCAGGTAGTCTTCGGGCAGGCGCATGGCGACTTCGTTCATTTGTTTGCGCGAGGTGAAGAGGACGAGCGTGCCGACGGGTTCGGCGGCGGAGACGAGTTTGGGCAGCCATTCGATGACGGCGGCGGTGTGTTCGGCGGGCTGTTTGGGGCTGGCGGACAGGGGCGGGATGTAGAGTTCGCCCTGTTTGGGGAAGTCGAAGGGGCTGTCGAGGGCGAGGGTTTCGGTGTCGGGCAGCCAGACAAGGCCGGTTTGGCGCAGCAGCAGGTCGAAGCTGTTGAGCGAGCGCAGGGTGGCGGAGGTGAGGACGGCGCCGGCGGCGCGCCGCCACAGGCCGTTGGCGAGGGTGGCGGCGCCGGAGATGGGGGAGGCGTGGAAGTGGTAGTCGTTTTTGTCGCCGACGCGCCTCTCTATCCATTTGGCCAGCGGTTCGCCGCCTTCGGGGGTGGCGGTGGCGAGCAGTTCCCACACGTCGGCGGTTTGTTCGCTGCGGGCGACGAAGATGCCGAACTCGGTGGTGGTGCGGTCGATCAGGGCGCTGTCCTGGTCTTTGTCGCGGCGGGCGGCGGAGAGGGCGTCGTTGAGTTGGACGATGTGTTTGGCGAGGGCGCGGGCGGCGGCGGTGGTGTTGGCGACGAGGAGGTCGAGGCCGTCGGGGATTTTGCCGTCCTGCCACAGCCAGACGGGGTCGGTGCCGTCGTCGGGCAGGTCGAGCGCAGGTTCGCTGCCGAGGTGGAACTGCCATTCGTTGAGGCTGTCGAGCAGGGAGGCGGCGGCTTCGTCGGCAAGGCTGCCGGTTTCGCTTTTGTCGGTAAGGCCGACGACGCGGTCGAGCACGGGTGGCAGTTTGTCGAGCATCCACAGGGCTTGGTTGAGGGAGTGTTCGGCGGCGAAGCGGCTGACGGCTTTTTTGGCGAGGTGGTGCGCTTCGTCGATGCAGTAGAAGCTGTTTTCGGGGGCGGGCAGGATGACGCCGCCGCCCATGGCGATGTCGGAGAGCAGCAGGTCGTGGTTGGCGACGACGACGTCCACCGTTTCGAGGGTGTCGCGGGCGAGGTAGAAGGGGCATTCGGCGCGGTTGGGACAGGCGTTTTTCAGGCAGCCGTGGCGGTCGTTGGTGACCTGCTGCCAGAGCGGGTCGGGGATTTTTTCCGGCCACTCGTCGCGGTCGCCGTTGAAGCGGCGGGCGGAAAATTCGTCGGCGATGCTGTTGAGGGTGTGCAGATCGGAGGCGCTGGGTTTGTTGTCCCACAAGACGGAGGGCGGGCGGTCGAAACCGGCGAGCGTACCCTGGGCGTGCGTTTGCGTGAGCTGGTAGAGCTTGTAGGGGCAGAGGTAGCGGCCGCGCCCTTTGGCCAGGGCGAAGGTGAGTTCGAGGCCGCTGTTGCCGACGAGAAAGGGTAGGTCGCGGTGGACGAGCTGTTCTTGCAGGGCGACGGTGGCGCTGGACACAATGAGGCGTTTGCCGCGCGTTTGCGCCATGATGCCGCCGGCCAGCAGGTAGGACAGGGATTTGCCCACGCCGGTCGGCCCTTCGATCACGGTGATGCTCTCGCCTTCGCGCTTGGGCGGCTCTTCGCCTTCGGCTCGGGTTTTGCTGCGCGAGAAGGCGTTGGCCACCGCCGCAATCATCTGCCGCTGCGCCGCACGCGGGCGGAACTGCGGCAGGTTTTCGGAGATGGCGCGGTAGTGGTCGCGGATGGCGTTTTTTTCCAAGTCGGTGAGCATGTTTTCAGACGGCCTTTTGTGTTCGGGGCGGGATTGTAGCCGATGGCGCGTATCGGCGGCGGGAAAACGGCAAGAGGCCGTCTGAAAGCTGTTCAGACGGCCTCATTGCGCCCGCACATTGTTTCAGACGGCCTCTTCGCCGTCGCTGTCGACAAAGGCGTGGCGTTGTTGGTGGTAGGCTTCTTCGGCTTCGCCCTGTCGCCAGTAGGGAACGGCGTAGCAGCGGGCGGGCGGCAGTTGCCAGTCTTGGCGGGCGATGGGGCGCAGGGCGGCGACGAGGGCGGCTTCGGCGGCAAACCAGATTTGGCAGTCGGTGGTGGTGGGGCGCGCTTGGGCGACGGCGGCGGCGATGGCGGCGTTTTGTTCCGCACCGCCGATAAAGGGGCGCACGGCGATGCCTGCGGGGCGGACGAGTTCGGGCAGGTCGGCTTCGTCGGGCAGCAGCAGGAAGACAGTGCCCCGCGCGTCGGGACGGCTCTGCGCCATTTCTTCGAGCATGGCGGCGATGGCAGGCAGGGCGGTGAGGTCGCCCGCCATCAGGTATTCGGCGGCGGGTTTGAGCATCGCGCCGCGTTTGGGGGCGGCGATGCCGACGGTGTCGCCCGCTTGGGCGCGGGCGGCGAAGGCGGCGGCGGGACCGTGTTCGCCGTGCAGGACGAAATCGACGGTGAGGGTTTGCGCGGCGCGGTCGAAATGGCGCACGGTGTAGGTGCGGGTAAGCGGTTTTTCAGACGGCCTCAGCCATTTGGGGCGGCCGTTTTCAAAGATGTCGGGCAGTTTCGGCGCGCTTTGGCCGGGCTGCGGCAGGAGGAGTTTGAAGGGGACGCCGTGGCTTTCGCAGGGGTAGTCGGCCAGCTCGGGGCTGCAAAAGACGATGCGGCGCATGTTTTTGCCGAGGGCGGCGCTGCTTTGCACCTGTATCAGGCGGGGACGGGCGGGGTTGGTCATGGGGGTCTTCCTTATATATAGATGCGCTTTAACTTCGTTGAAGCTGAGCTTTCAGACGGCCTTACGCAGGGCGGGGCTGTGTTGCAGGGTGTGGATGGCGGCGTCGATGATGGGCGGGACGAGGGCGGCAAGGTTGGTTTGCTGTTCGTACACCCACATGTCGATCAGGCCGCCGGTGACGGCGTGCAGGTAGTGGACGGCGAGGTTGATGTCGAGGTCGGCGGGCAGTTCGCCGCCGCCGGCACAGGTTTCGAGGATGCGCCACAGCTGCTGTTCCCACAGGCCGATGTATTTTTGGTGCGCCGCCATAATCGGCCGGGTTTCTTCGGTGAACTCGCATTTGGTGTGCAGGATGATGAGGAGCTGGCGGTGCGGGGTGTTGTGTTGGATGTGGTCGAAGATGTCGACAAACATGCGGCGCAGGCTGCGGCTGTCGGGTTTTTCCAGGCAGGTGGCGAAGGAGGCGCCACAGTCGGCGAAAATCTGTTGGAACAGGGCTTCGAACAAATCTTCTTTGTTTTTGAAATGCCAATAGAGCGCGCCGCGTGTGACGCCGGCGTTGCGGGCGATGGCGGCAAGCGAGGTGCGGGAAACGCCGTTTTCGAGAAAAGTGTCGAGGGCGGACTGCAAAAGCTGCTCGCGGGTTTTTTGGGCTTCGGCTTTGGTTTTGCGCATAAAGATTGGAATGCCGGGGGAGATTTGTAAAAAAACGGCGCGCATTATAGATTCCGCTTTTATTACATTCAAGGCTGTATGTATAATCCGCGCCCTAACAAGGTTCGGCAGGCCGTCTGAAAGAGTTTCAGACGGCCTGCCACGGTTTATTTTCTGTAATGTCAAAAAGATAAGGATAGAAAACATGATACGGAACGTATGGCGTCCGGCGGCTCTGGCTGCCACCGTGCTGCTGGCTCTGACGGCCTGCGGCGGCGGAAAAGATACGCAGCAGGCACAGCAGGGCGACGGCGACGGCAAACAGCAGGAAGCGGCGGCGCAGCAGCAAATGCCCACGCCGACGGTGGAAGTGTTGACCGTGCAGCCTCAGGATATCGAAATCGGCGTCGAACTGCCCGGCCGTTTGGAAGCCGTACGCTCGGCCGACGTGCGTCCGCAGGTGGGCGGCATCGTCAAACGCCGCCTGTTCCAGGAAGGCAGCTTCGTACGCGAAGGCCAGCCGCTCTACCAGTTGGAAGACGCGTCCTATCTGGCTTCGCTGGAAAGCGCGCGCGCCCAGCTCGCTTCCGCCGAGGCGGCGCAGGCCAAAGCCAATGCCGATGTGGCGCGCTACCGTCCGCTGGTTGAGGCCGATGCCATCAGCCGTCAGGAATACGACGCTGCCGTCAGCGCCAAACGTTCGGCCGATGCCAGCGTGAAAGCGGCCAAGGCGGCCATCCGTTCGGCGCAGATTAATGTCAACTACGCCCGTATCACCGCGCCGATTTCCGGCTTTATCGGCCAGTCGAACGTGTCCGAAGGCGCGCTGGTGGGCGCGGGCGACACCACGGCGATGGCCAATATCAAGCAGACCGACCCGATGTATGCCAATGTGACCCAGTCGGCAACGGAAATCATGAAGCTGCGCCGCCAGATTGCCGAGGGCAAGGTTCAGCCGGTGGGCGGCCGCATCGAAGTGGACATCAAGTTTGAAGACGGCTCGACCTACGGCGAAAAAGGCTATCTGATGTTTGCCGACACCACGGTCAGCGAAACGACGGGACAGGTGAAGCTGCGCGTCATCGTGCCCAATCCGCAAAACATCCTGCTGCCCAATCTGTATGTGCGCGCCGTGATGGCGCAGTCGGTTATCAAGGGCGGTTTCGCCGTGCCGCAGCAGGCGGTAACGCGCGGCAAGCAGGACACCGTGATGGTGGTGAACGCGCAGAGCGAGCTCGAACCGCGCGTCGTCACCGTAGCCGCGCAGCAAAACGGCGACTGGATTGTTTCAGACGGCCTCAAAGCCGGCGACAAAGTCGTGGTATCGGGCACAACTATTGCCGCCATGATGGGCGCGCAAACCGGTTCGAAAAAGGTTGCGCCCAAAGAATGGGTGAGGCCGTCTGAAAACGGCGCCGCCGCCGCACAGGCCAAACCGCAGGAAAACCTGAAAGAAGAAGCCGCCTCCGCCGCCGTCCAAGCAGCCGCCTCTGCGCCGCAACAGGACGTTCAGACGGCCTCCGAAACCGCGTCTGCCGCCAAATAAGGAAGCACGCACATGGCTAAGTTTTTTATCGACCGTCCCATTTTCGCGTGGGTAATCGCGATATTTATTATTCTGGCGGGCGTTATCGGCATCATGAATCTGCCGGTGTCGCAGTATCCCAGCGTGGGCGCGCCCACCATTTCGCTGCAGGCCGTCTATCCGGGCGCGTCGGCGCAGGTGATGGAAGACAGCGTGCTGGCCGTTATCGAGCGCAATATGAACGGCGTGGAAGGTTTGGACTATATGTCCACCAGCGCCGACAGCAGCGGCTCGGGCTCGGTGACGCTGACCTTTACGCCGGAAACCGACGAGAATTTCGCCCAAGTCGAAGTGCAGAACAAACTCTCGGAAGTGTTGTCGCAACTGCCCGCCACCGTGCAGCAGAACGGCGTTACCGTATCCAAATCCCGCTCCAACTTCCTGATGGTATTGATGATGTCGTCTGAAAGCATGACGACGGAAGAAATCGCCGACTATGTCGAACGCAACATCAAGCCGGAAATCCAGCGCGTCGAGGGAGTGGGTACCGCCCGCCTGTTCGGCTCGCAGCGTGCGATGCGCGTGTGGATAGACCCGAAAAAGCTGCAAAACTTCAACCTGTCGGTAGCCGAAGTCAACGCGGCCATCTCCGCGCAAAACGTACAGATTTCCGCCGGCTCGATAGGCGCGCTGCCCAATGTGGCCGGCCAGACCATCTATGCCACCATCACCGCCGAAGGCCAGCTCTCCACGCCCGAGCAGTTCGGCAACATCATCGTCCGCGCCAACACCGACGGCTCCAACGTCTATCTGAAAGACGTCGCCAGCATCAATCTGGGCAGCCAGGACTATTCCACTTCCACCAAGCTCAAAGGCAAACCCGCTGTCGGCATGGCCGTGATGCTGTCGAACAAGGGCAATGCGATGGCCACCGCCGCCGCCGTGCGCGAGCGCATGGACGAGCTCAAACGCTTCTTCCCCAACGACATGACCTGGAGCGCGCCTTACGACACCTCCAAATTCGTCTCCATCTCGATTGAGAAGGTGGTGCACACGCTGATCGAGGCGATCGTGCTGGTGTTTATCGTGATGTTTGTGTTCCTGCAAAACTTCCGCTACACCCTGATTCCGACTATCGTCGTGCCGATTTCGCTACTGGGCGCGTTTGCCTGCCTGCAATACTTGGGCATGTCGATCAACGTGCTGACCATGTTTGCCATGGTGCTGGTGATCGGTATTGTGGTGGACGACGCGATTGTGGTGGTGGAAAACGTCGAGCGCATCATGTCGGAAGAAGGGCTGCCACCGAAAGAAGCCACCAAAAAGGCCATGAGCCAGATTTCCGGCGCGGTAGTCGGTATTACCGCCGTGCTGATTTCGGTGTTCGTGCCGCTGCTCTTCTTCTCGGGTGCGCAGGGCAAAATCTTCACCCAGTTTGCCGCCACCATGGCGATAGCCATCGGCTTCTCGGCCTTCTTCGCCCTTTCGCTCACCCCCGCATTGTGCGCGACGCTGCTCAAACCGATTCCCAAAGGCCACCATGTCGAGAAAAAAGGTTTCTTCGGCTGGTTCAACCGCACGTTCAGCAAGGGCACGCACGGCTATGAGGGCTGGGTAGCCAAGCTGATGAAGCGCGGCGTGCCGATGATTGCCGTGTACATCGCCCTGGCCGGCGTGGCCGGCGTGCTGTACAAAAACATCCCCACCTCCTTCCTGCCGCAGGAAGACCAGGGCAGCCTGATGATGATGGTGCAGCTGCCTGCGGGCGCAACCAAAGAGCGCACCGACGAAACCATGAAAGTGGTGGACCAAGTGCTGCAAAATATGCCCGAAGTCGACACCTACCTCACCGTATCCGGCTTCAGCTTCGGCGGCTCGGGGCAGAACATGGGCTTCGGCTTCATCACCCTGAAAGACTGGAGCGAGCGTACCGATCCGATGAGCGGCGCGGCCGCCGTGTCGGGCAAAATCACCGGCGCGCTAATGGGCAGCATCAAAGACGGCTTCGGTATCGCCATCAACCCGCCCGCCATCATGGAGCTGGGCACCAGCTCCGGCTTCGAGCTGTACCTGCAAGACCGCAACAACAACGGCCACGAAGCCCTGCTGGCCAAGCGCAACGAGCTGATGAACAAAATGCGCCAAAGCCCGATGTTTGACGCTTCGGCCGTGCGCGCCTCCGGCCTTGAAGACGCGCCGCAGCTCAAACTGGAAATCGACCGCGCCGCCGCCGCCGCGCAGGGCATCGATTTCTCGTCGGTGCGCACCGTATTGGCGACAGCATTGAGCTCGTCCTACATCAACGACTTCCCCAACAACGGCCGTCTGCAAAGGGTAATCGTGCAGGCCGACGCCGCCTCGCGCATGCAGCCCGAAGACATCCTCGCGCTCACCGTGCCCAATTCGTCGGGCGTGGCCGTGCCGCTGTCCACTTTCGTGACCGCCAAATGGGAAACCGGCATGCAGCAGAGCGTGCGCTTTAACGGCTATCCGGCGATGAAACTCGAAGGTGCGGCCGCCACAGGCTACTCCACCGGCCAGGTGATGGCCGAAGCGCAGCGTCTGGTCAACGAGCTCGAAGGCGGCTACAGCCTCGAATGGGCGGGACAGTCGCGCGAAGAAGTGAAAGGCAACTCGCAAACCTATCTGGTTTACGGCCTCGCCATCCTCGCCGTCTTCCTCGTCTTGGCCGCGCTGTATGAAAGCTGGTCGGTACCGCTGGCCGTGATTCTCGTTGTGCCGCTGGGCTTCCTCGGCATCGTCTTGGGCGTAACCGGCCGCAACAGCTTCCTCGCCATCTTCGGCGTGCCGCCGCAATATCTCAACGATATTTACTTTAAGGTCGGCATGATTACCGTGATCGGCCTGAGCGCGAAAAACGCCATTCTGATTATCGAGTTTGCCAAAGACCTGCAGGCACAGGGCATGAACGCGGTAAAAGCCGCGCTCCAAGCCGCGCACCTGCGTTTCCGCCCGATTATCATGACCTCGTTCGCCTTCATTCTCGGCGTCGTACCGCTGTTCTTCGCCTCCGGCGCCAGCTCCGCCAGCCAGAGAGCCATCGGCACGACCGTATTGTCGGGCATGCTGGTCGGCACGATACTGTCCGTATTCCTCGTGCCCCTGTTCTATGTTGGCGTGCGCAAAATCTTCAAACCCAGCGCGCACGAGCTCGAACTGGCACACCAGCACGCCCTCGAAGCAGGCGTGAGCGCGGAAGACGAGCTGCACGACAGGCACTAAGCAAAAGGCCGTCTGAAAACGCCAAACACGGTTTTCAGACGGCCTGTTTAAGGAGATCCCAATGAAAAACATCGCATTCAAACCGGCCTTCGCCGCCGTTGCCGCAACCGCTGCCCTGTCGGCCTGCACCATGATTCCCAAATACGAAACGCCGCCGGTTGCCGTGGCGCAGCAATTTCAATACGACCGCGCTGACAACGGCATACAGGCCGCCGCCTTGGGCTGGAAAGACTACTTCGCCGACCCGCGCCTGCACCGCCTGATCGACATCGCGCTCGAACGCAACACCGACCTGCGTGCCGCCGCGCTCAATGCCGAAGCCATGCGCGAACAATACCGCATCAGCCGCGCCGCCCTCCTGCCCTCCCTCGGCGCAAGCGGCAGCGGCGCGCGCCAGAAAAGCGCGGGCGACCTCAACGGCACCGGACACGGCGTGATTTCCGAGTCGTACAGCGTCGGCCTCGGCGTCTCCTCTTACGAACTCGACCTCTTCGGCAAAGCCCGCAGCAACAAACAGGCTGCCCTCGAAGGCTACTTCAACAGCGCCGCCGCCCGCGACTCCGCCCATCTCGCCCTGGTCGCCTCCGTTGCCAAAGCCTATTTCAACGAGCGCACCGCCGAAGAAAACATGGCACTGGCGCAAAAAGTGCTCAAAAGCCGCGAAGAAACCTTCCGCCTCAGCGAAATCCGCCACAAAGCGGGCGTGATTTCCGCCATCGACCTGCGCCAGCAGCAGGCCCTGATCGAAGCGGCCAAAGCCGCCTACGCGTCTGCCGTGCAGAGCCGCGAACAGGCACGCAACGCCCTCTCCGTCCTCATCAACCAGCCCATCCCCGATGATCTGCCCGCCGGATTGCCGCTGAATAAACAATTCGTCTTCGACCGCCTGGGTGCCGGCCTTACCTCCGACGTACTGCTCAACCGCCCCGACATCCGCGCCGCCGAACACGCCCTCAAACAGGCAAATGCCAACATCGGCGCGGCGCGTGCGGCTTTCTTCCCCAGCATCAGCCTCACCGGCAGCGTCGGCACGGCCTCGCACGAATTGAACAACCTGTTCCACGCAGGCAACGGCACTTGGGCGTTCGCCCCCACCATCAACATCCCCATCTTCACCTGGGGCAGCCTCAAAGCCAGCCTCGACGCCGCCAAAATCCGTAAAGAAATACAGGTCGTCAACTACGAAGCCGCCGTGCAGAACGCCTTCCGCGACGTAGCCGACGCCCTTGTCGCCCGCGAGCAGCTCGACAAAACCTACCATGCCAACAGCAGGCAGAGCACCGCCTACGCCGACCAGCTGCGCCTCGTGCGCCTGCGCTACAAACACGGCGTATCCAGCGCGCTCGACCTCTTGGATGCGGAGCGCAGCAGCTACACCGCCGACACTGCCCTCATCGCCACCCGCCTGACCATGCTGGAAAACATGGCCGATCTCTACAAAGCCCTCGGCGGCGGCCTGAAACGGGTCACGCTCGACGGCAGCGAAAACGCCGCGCAGCCGCAGGCACGCTAGGGCGTGTTGACATTCAGCCGCGCCGTTTTGTGCGGCAAAAGGCCGTCTGAAAACCCGCAACAGGGTTTTCAGACGGCCTTTTTTTGTCAGCGCGGACGTTTTCGTTCCGAATGGCGGACGTAGGCGGGAACGGCCTTATCGCATTCCTGCCGTCAACGCGGGCATCGGCTGTTCTCCACGGCATACGTCAGGCCGTCTGAAAACTCTGTTTTGGGTTTTCAGACGGCCTTTTGTCTTATCCGCCGAGCATTAGTGTTCCGAGCGTTTGAAATGGTGCGGACGGAAGCCCAGGGCGGCGAGGGTGGTGAAGTAGAGGGTGATGCCCAAGAGCACCAGCCAGGCCAGTTGCAGGGCTTTTTGCCAGCCGCGTATGTTGATCCATTCCAAGCCGGTCAGCGCCTGCGCCGCCCACAGCCCCGCGCCCATCACGGCCAGCGCGACGGCGAGTTTTGCCAAAAAGCGTTTCCAGCCCGCGTCGGGAAAATAAAGCCCTTTGACGCGCAGCAGGATGTAGAGGAAGGCGGCGTTGAGGCAGGCGCCGAGGCCGACGGAAAGCGACAGGCCGACGTGTTTGAGCGGCACGATAAAGGCGAGGTTCATCAGCTGCGTTGCTATCAGGGTAACGACGGCCACTTTGACCGGCGTTTTGATGTTCTGCTGCGCGTAAAAGGCGGGGGCGAGCACTTTAATCATAATCTGGCCGATGACGCAGAAGGAGCAGGCGATCAGGGCGTTTTTTGTCATTATGGCATCGTGCGCGCTGAAACTTTGGCTGACGAACATCGTCGCAATCAGCGGATAAGCCAGCATCGCCAATCCGAGTGCGGCGGGGGCGGCGAGCAGGCAGCACAGGCGCAGCCCCCAGTCGAGCAGTTTGGAAAACTCGCGCGGGTTGCGTCCGCCCGCGTGTTTGGACAGGGTGGGCAGGAGGATGGTGCCGAGGGCGACGCCGAGCACGCCGGTGGGCAGTTCGGTGAGGCGGTCGGCGTAGTACATCCAAGAGATGCTGCCGCTTTGCAGGAATGAGGCGAAGATGGTGTTGATCACTAAGGAAATCTGCGCGACGCTGGCGGCGAAAACGGCGGGCATCATTTGTTTGATAACGCGGTTGACGGCGGCGTTTTTGAAATCGAGTTTGGGCAGGTTGAGAAAGCCCTGTTTGGCGAGCCAGGGCAGTTGGAAGACGAGTTGCAGGATGCCGCCGACGAACACCGCCCAGGCCAGCGCGGTGATCGGCGGGTCGAAATAGGGCACGAAAAACAGCGAGAAGGCGATGAAGGAGAGGTTGAGCAGGACGGGGGTGAAGGCGGGGATTTGGAATTTGTGGTAGGTGTTGAGTATCGAGCCGACGAAAGAGGACAGGGAAATCAGCAGGATGTAGGGAAACATAATCCGCAGAAGGTCGGTGGCGAGGGCGAATTTGTCGGGGTTTTTGGAGAAGCCCGTGGCGGTGGCGGTGATGATCCACGGCGCAGCCAGCACGCCGATTGCGGTGACGACGGTGAGGGCGAAGGTGAGCATGCCCGCGATGTATTGCACGAATTCGCGCGTGGCTTCGGGCGATTTGGTCTGTTTGTATTCGGCCAGCACGGGCACGAAGGCTTGGGCGAATGCGCCTTCGGCGAAAATGCGCCGCAGCAGGTTGGGCAGTTTGAAGGCGGTGAAGAAGGCGTCGGCGGCGTCGCCCGAGCCGAAGACACGGGCGATGATCATGTCGCGGATAAAGCCGAGGATGCGCGACAGCATGGTCATGCTGCCGAGTTTGCCGAGGATGGAGAGCAGGTTCATAAGGGTTCGGTTTGGACGGTGTGCCGTTTCAGACGGCCTGTGCGGCGAAAAGGGCGCAGTATAACAAAAGGCTGTCTAAAAGCCTGTTTGGCGTTGGGGCGGTTTTTCAGACGGCCTTTTTGTGCGTTTTACCGGTGCGTTGAGGCCGTCTGAAAGCCGTGGCGGTGGTTCAGACGGCCTGCGGGTTTTCGGCGTACAGGTTGTGGCGGCGGATGTAGGCGGCTACCTGCGGCGGGATGAGGCCGTCGGCGCTATGGCCGTTTTTCAGACGGCCTCTGATGTCGGTGGAGGAGATGTCGGACAGGGGGGCTTGCAGCAGGCGCAGGCTGCCGCGGCTCAGGGCGTATCCCGCCCAGTCGTGCAGTTCGGGCGGCAGGGCGGCGAGGCTGAAACCGCTGCGGGCGGCAACGGCGATGTTGGTTTGCCGCACGAGCGTTTGCCAGTGTTTCCAGGTGTGGAGGGCGGCGAGGCTGTCGGCGCCCATCAGCCACCAGAGTTCGCCGGCGGGGAAGTGTTGGCGGAAGATTTGCACGGTGTCGGCGGTGTAGGTGGCGCCGCCGCGCACGATGTCGAGGTCGGAGACGGCGAAACGCGGGTCGGCCGCAGCCGCCAGTTCGGTCATGGCGAGGCGGTGGGCGGCGGGGGTGCACGGGGCGCTTTTGTGGTAGGGGTCGCCTGCGGGCAGGAAGATGACGGTGTCGAGGCCGGTTTCGTCGGCAAAGGCGCGGGCGATGTGCAGGTGGCCGTTGTGGGGCGGGTCGAAGGTACCGCCGAAGAGTCCGGTTTTGCCGCTCATGGCCGTTCGGCCTCTGTCTGGGCGTTGCCGTCGACGACAAGGGTGAGTTTGCCGGTGGTGGGGTGGATGACGAGGCCGTGGACGGTGACGGCGGTGGGCATGAGGGGGTGGCGGCGGATGATGCCGACGGTGTGGCGGACGCTGTCTTCGACGTCGTCAAAGCCGGTAAGCCAGTTGTCGAGGTCGATGCCGGCGTTGCGCAGGGTGTCGATGCGGTCGGCGGGAATGCCGTGTTCGGCGGTTTTTTCGAGGAAGCCGTCGGCACTCATGCCGCGCATGCCGCAGTCGTAGTGGGCGATGACCATGATTTCGCTGACGCGCAGTTCGAAAACGGCTATCAGCAGGCTGCGCATGACCGAGCCCCAGGGGTGGTTGACGAGGGCGCCGGCGTTTTTGATGAGTTTGGCGTCGCCGTTTTTCAGGCCGAGGGCGCGGGGCAGGAGTTCGGACAGGCGGGTGTCCATGCAGGAGAGGATGGCCAGGCCGCGTTCGGGGTATTTGTTGCTGAAAAATTGGGCGTATTCGCCGGATTCGACGAAGTTGCGGTTGAAGTCGAGGATGTCGTCGAGGGTGTTGCTCATGGCGGTTTCCTTGGCTGTGGGGGTGGCGGGTTTCAGACGGCCTCTGCGAGACGGGTGGCCGTCTGAAAGGGATTGGGGTTAGGGTAGGGCGGCGAAGCGGCGGCGGAAGTAGACGAGGGCGGGGGCTTCGGCCGGCTGTGCGGGCGGGACGGCGATTTCGTCGATTTCTATCATGAAGACGGTGTGGCTGCCGACCTGGTTTTGTGCTGCGGTGCGGCCGTGCAGGTGCGCCAGCGCGCCTTCGATTTGCAGCTGGCCGCTGCGGCCTCTGTGCCAGATGTGGTATTCGAAGCGCTCTTCGGGCGAGAGGGTGGTGAGGCCGGCGAAGTGTTCGGCAATGTCCTGCTGGTGTGCGGCGAGGATGTTGATGCAGGCGGCGCGGTTTTGCTGCAAAACGGGAACAATGGCGGATTGGCGGTTGATGCAGAGCATGACGGTGGGCGGTTCGTCGGTAACGGGGGTGACGGCGGTCATGGTGATGCCGTGGCGTCCGGCCGCGCCGTTTGTGGTGACGACGTGGACGCCGGCGGCGCAGGCGGACATGGCGTCGCGGAAGGGGAGTTGCAGGGGATGCGGCATGGGTTCGGTGTTTGCGGCGGTGGTTGTCGTTGGGTCGATGCCGTGTTCCAATTTTGTTGAAGCTTCGTTTTCAGACGGCCTCTGGCTGCGGATTGGCGGAAAAGCCGTGTTTGTTTTAGAAACGGCATCCCTGCTTATGCCCCGAAGGTGGCAGGCGGGAGCGGCTTTTCTGTCGTTTCTGCCGCGCATAGCCAACGCGGCAGGCGGGTATTTTACCCGACACTGCCGCGTTGGCGGTATGCCCGTCAGGGCGGACGGCGGTTTATTCAGTCGTCTGCGCCGCCGTTTTCCCCTTCGGGACGTTTGAGTGCGGCCAGTTCGCCCAAGAGGTCGTGCAGCTGGTTCATTTTTTCGCGGGTCATCCGTTGCTCGATTTCTTCGTAGCGCTTGTCAACCAGCGAACGGGTGTTTTCGTAGATTTGCGTACCTGCGTCGGTGAGTTTGAGGAAGACACGGCGCTGGTCGTTGGAGGGTTTCATGCGGATCAGCAGGCCGCCCTGTTCGAGGCGGTTAAGGATGCCGGTCAGGCTGGGACGCAGGATGCAGGCGGCGGAGGCCAGTTCCTGAAAGTCCATAGTGCCGTTTTCCGCCAGAAGGCGGATGATGCGCCATTGTTGGTCGGTGATGCCCGCGTTATGCAGAATCGGACGGAAATACGAAAGCAGTATGTCGCGCGCCTGTAACATAGCAATATTGATGGAGGTTCGCTTGTAGCCCATACAGCACTCCTTTGTAACGGGTGATTGTTATGAAATGAATGTTTGCATTCTAACCGATAGTTTGAAATTAATCCATATTGCATAGGCATTGTGCCGCCGTTTTTACACTGTCCGATACAAAACGATACACTTTCTTGCGCCTACAACACTTCGCCGACCGATTCTATCCGCCATAGGCCGTCTGAAAACCGCAGGCGCGACAAGGAAAGGTTGGGCACGCTGCGGTATTCCGTCGCGGCCGGATCGATGCTTTTGAGCACGGCGGTGATGGTCATGCCGTGCGCCACTGCCAGCACTCGGCGGCAGTTTTGCGCGGCAAGGGCGATTTGTTTCAGCGCGGCGGCGGTGCGGGCGGTAAAACGTTCGTGGTTTTCCGCCAGATGCAGAGGATCGGCCTGCGCCACGGCATCGAGCAGCATAAAACGATCCGCCCAACGGAAGGCCGTCTGAAACGCATCCGCATCGGTAAAACCGTTGCGTTCGGCCAGCAGGCGGTACAGCGTTTGCGCGTGTTCGCCTTCAAACCCGCCGAAACAGCATTCGCGCAAATCCGCCAGTTCGGCAAGCGGCAAAGCCGCCTGCCCCGCGTGTTCGAGCAGCAGGCGCGCCGTTGCGGCCGCTCTCGGCGCCGTGCTGGAAAACGCCGCATCAAACGCAATGCCGCGCCGTGCCAGCTTGGCACCGAAATCTGCCGCTGCCGCATGGCCTTCTTCCGTGAGCGGCGAATCGCTCCATCCTTGCAGGCGGCCGAGCGTGTTGAACACAGTTTTGCCATGGCGCACCAGATAAACTTCCAAATCCGTCACCCGTCCAAGTCGTTGAAAAACAGGGGCGGCATCATACACGAGGCAGGCCGTCTGAAAAAATAAAACTGCTTTCAGACGGCCTTTCCATTAAAATGGCGCACATTTTTTAAGCGAAGGAAGAGTTATGGCAAAACAACCGGGCGGACTCGGGCGCGGGTTGGATTCGCTGCTGTCGGGCAGCATCGAAGACGGACAGGGCGACCAGCTCACCGCCGTGCCGGTGGGCGACATCCGTCCCGGCCGCTACCAGCCGCGTGTGCAGATGGACGACGAAGCCCTGCACGAATTGGCCGAATCCATCAAGGTGCAGGGCGTTATCCAGCCCGTTATCGTGCGCGAACACGGCCTGTCGCAATACGAGCTCATCGCGGGCGAGCGGCGCTGGCGGGCGGCGCAGATGGCCGGTTTGGCCGAAATTCCCGTCGTCGTCAAAAACATCAGCGACGAAACCGCGCTGGCCATGGGTTTGATTGAAAACCTGCAACGCGAAAACCTTAATCCGATAGAGGAGGCGCGCGGCCTGAAACGCCTGGCCGACGAGTTCAGCCTCACCCACGAAACCATCGCCAAGGCCGTCGGCAAAAGCCGCAGCGCCATCTCCAACAGCCTGCGCCTGCTCGCGCTGCCCGAACCGGTGCAGGACATGCTTTACCAGCGCCGTTTGGAAATGGGTCATGCCCGCGCCCTGCTGACGCTGCCGGTGGTCGATCAGCTCGAGCTGGCGCAGAAAGCCGTGAAAAACGGCTGGTCGGTGCGCGAAGTGGAGCGGCGCAGCCAAATGGTGCACAGGCCGTCTGAAAACGCGGCGGCAAAAGCCGTCCATCCCGATATCCGCAGGCTCAACGAAACGTTGACCGAAACGCTGGGCGTCAATGCCGAAGTCAAAAGCGGCAACGGGCGCAAAGGCAGAATCGTCCTCCATTTCGACACGCCGGAAACCTTAGATGCGCTGCTGCAACGGCTGGGTGTGGAATTCCGTTAGGCCGTCTGAAAGCAACAAACCTCAGCAAAACCGCGCGCCGCAGGCAGAAAATAAAGCAGAAGCAGCCTGCTGCGTCGGTTTCTCGCCAATTTTGTGTGGCGGCTTGTGATTTCGAAAAATTTTGTTAAGAATGGCGCCTGTGCACACAAAGGCCGTCTGAAAATTTACCCGTGATAATCTTCCGCTGTTTTTCAAACGGAATATTTCACGAAATTTAACCAATCGGCTTGACGGAAAACAGGGCATTTATTATAGTGCCGAAGCTTAATGTGACTCCCACTGTGTGCGCCGATGGCAAAAATTCTGTATCTGCAGTTTGCCGCTTTGCTGGCGGTTGTGCTGGCAAGCGGTTTGGCGGCAGGAAGTTCGGCTGCGTGGTCTGCGGCAGCCGGTGGTGCGAGTTTCTTTTTTCCTTCGGTTGTTACGGTGCTGTTCTTAAATCTTTTCCGCCGCGCGCCGCAATATGCGGGATATGCATTTATCGTCGGAGAAGGTTTAAGAATAGTGCTGGCGTTGGTGATGATGGTTTCGATATTTGTCCTTTTCCGTCAAAGCCTGCGGTTTCTCCCGTTTCTTTTCGGTTTATTGGCCGTCAGCCATGTGATTTTTTTTGTTTTTTGGAAAGCTGAATATTATGGCAAGCGCAAGTGAGACCATGACTGCGGCCGACTATATCAAACACCATTTGCAAAGTTTGACCAGTCTGTCGGATGTGACCAAAGGCCAAGGGTTGCAAAACATCGCCGATTTTTCCTATATCAATTTGGATGCGATATTTTTTGCAGTGGTGCTGGGGGCGCTGGGCTGCTTCCTGCTGCGCCGTGCCGCGGTAAAAGCCACTGCCGGTGTGCCGGGTCGTTTTCAGGCTGCGGTCGAGCTGCTTTACGAATTTGTCGACGATATGTGCAAAGGCATCATCCATAATGCCGAATCGCGCAAAGCCGTTGCCCCGCTCGGTCTGACGCTGTTTGTTTGGATTTTCCTGATGAACGCGATGGATTTGTTGCCGGTAGATTTGCTGCCGGTTACTTGGCAGGGTGCAACCGGTGATCACCATGCGCTGCTCCGCGTAGTGCCGACTGCCGATTTGAATACATCCTTGGCCTTGGCTGTCGGCGTTTTGCTGGTGTGTATTTATTACAATATTAAAATCAAAGGCGGCAAAGGCTGGGTTCACGAGTTATTTACCGCTCCTTTCGGCCCGCTGCTTTTCCCTGCAAACTTTTTGCTCAATATTTTGGAGTTCTTGTCCAAAACCGTTTCGCACGGTATGCGGTTGTTCGGTAATATGTATGCAGGTGAATTGGTATTCTTGCTGATTGCCTTGCTCGGCGGTGCTTGGGCAGCTTCGGGTAGCGTGACATTGATGGATCCCGTTTTGTTCCTGTTCCATATCGTTGCCGGTGCGGCATGGGCAATTTTCCATATTCTGATTATTACTTTGCAGGCATTTATCTTTATGGCTTTGGCTTTTGTTTATATCGGCCAGGCACATGATGCCCACTGATTTTTGTTGTTGGATAGCTGTTCTTTATGTTTTTGAAGTTGTTTAATGTGGTTTAACCTTTTGTTTTAATTTAAGGAGTTTTGAAATGGGTTTGATTGCTATTGCTTGTGGTTTGATTGTAGCACTGGGCGCACTGGGCGCTTCTATCGGTATCGCTATGGTCGGTTCCAAATATTTGGAATCCTCTGCACGCCAGCCCGAACTGATCGGTCCTCTGCAGACCAAACTGTTCCTGATTGCCGGTTTGATTGATGCGGCATTTCTGATTGGTGTAGCCATCGCGTTGCTGTTCGCCTTTGTTAACCCGTTTGTACAAGGCTAATCCGCATACAAACTGTTCCGCAGCAAATGCGGAATCAACGTTTGGTTGATTAACCCCAATACGAAGGTTAAGTAAAGTGAATTTAAATGCAACCTTATTTGCGCAATTAATTGTTTTTGGCATTTTGGTTTGGTTTACCATGAAGTATGTATGGCCGCCCATTGCCAAAGCCCTTGATGAGCGCGCCGACAAAATCGCCGAAGGCTTGGCCGCCGCCGAGCGCGGAAAGAGCGATTTTGAGCAGGCAGAAAAGAAAGTTGCAGAACTCTTGGCCGAAGGCCGCAGCCAGGTTGCCGAATTGGTAGCCAATGCGGAAAAACGGGCGGCTCAAATTGTGGAAGATGCGAAAAGCCAAGCTTCTGCAGAAGCCGCAAGAATTACAGCGCAGGCAAAAGCCGATGTCGAACAGGAAACCAACCGTGCGCGCGAAACATTGCGCGAGCAGGTTGCTGTTTTGGCTGTCAAAGGTGCCGAAGCGATTCTCCGCAGTGAAGTAAATGCTGCCAAGCATGCGGATCTGTTGAGCAACCTGAAACAGGAGCTGTAAGTTATGGCTGAGTTCGCAACCATTGCCAGGCCTTATGCGAAAGCATTGTTCGAGCTGGCAGATGAGAAACATCAAATCGAATCTTGGTTGGGCGGACTAAATGAGTTGGCATGGTCTGTGCAGCAGCCCAAAGTGGCGGCGCTGATTGAGGATGCCGGCAGTAGCGGCGAATCTAAGGCAAATATTCTGCTTGGTTTGCTTAGCGACGAACAGGTAGCAAGAAATGATATATTCCGTAATTTTGTCAGAGTGATTGCGGAAGAAAAACGTTTTGCCGTTTTGCCTGAGATCTGCACCCAATATCAAGATTTGGTTTTGTCACGCAACAGCGTTAAACAAGCGGTTGTCTTTAGTGCTTTTGATTTTGCCAGCGAAGGGCAAAAAGCCAAGATTGTTGCAGACTTGGAAAAGCATCTTAATACCCGTTTGGAAGCAGTCTTCAAAGTTGATCCCGAATTAATTGCCGGAGTCAAGGTAGAAGTGGGTGATCAGGTTTTGGATCTGTCCATGCAGGGAAAATTAAAAAAACTGTATGCGGCAATGATAAATTAGGAGAGTTTTCATGCAGCTTAATCCTGCTGAAATCAGTGATTTGCTAAAATCCAAAATTGAAAATTTGGATACCAAACAAGAACTGCGCACACGTGGTACGGTTATTTCCGTAACAGACGGTATTGTTTGTGTGCATGGTTTGTCGGATGTGATGCAAGGCGAGATGCTTGAGTTTCCCGGCAATACATTTGGTTTGGCAATGAACTTGGAGCGTGACTCGGTTGGCGCAGTAGTGCTTGGCGAGTATGAGCATATTAAAGAAGGCGATGAAGTTCGATGCACTGGTCGTATTTTGGAAGTTCCTATTGGCCGTGAATTGATCGGACGCGTAGTCAATGCGCTGGGTCAACCTATTGATGGTAAAGGCCCTATTAATACAGATTTGTCTGCATCTATTGAAAAAATCGCTCCGGGCGTGATTGCCCGTCAGTCGGTTGACCAACCGATGCAAACCGGATTAAAAGCCATCGACTCGATGGTGCCGATTGGCAGAGGTCAGCGCGAACTGATTATTGGTGACCGCCAAACCGGTAAGACAGCAGTGGCGTTAGATGCAATTGTCAATCAAAAAGGTACAGGAGTTATCTGTATTTATGTCGCAATAGGGCAAAAAGCGTCGTCTATCGCAAACGTGGTGCGCAAACTGGAAGAACATGGCGCAATGGAACATACCATTGTTGTTGCAGCAACTGCGTCCGAAGCTGCTGCACTGCAGTTTATCGCGCCGTATGCCGGGTGTACCATGGGCGAATTTTTCCGTGACCGCGGAGAGGATGCTCTGATCGTTTATGACGACTTGTCCAAGCAAGCTGTTGCATACCGTCAGATTTCCCTACTGCTCCGACGTCCTCCTGGTCGCGAGGCTTATCCTGGTGACGTTTTCTATCTTCACAGCCGTCTTTTGGAGCGTGCTGCCCGCATCAATGCCGATGAAGTAGAAAAACTGACTGAAGGCCAGGTAAAAGGTAAAACCGGTTCTCTGACTGCGCTTCCGATTATCGAAACTCAGGCAGGAGACGTTTCCGCTTTCGTTCCGACAAACGTTATTTCGATTACAGACGGCCAAATATTCTTGGAAACTGATTTGTTCAACTCCGGTATCCGCCCTGCAATTAATGCCGGTATTTCCGTATCACGCGTAGGCGGTGCGGCGCAGACTAAGGTGATTAAGAAGTTGGGCGGCGGTATCCGTTTGGCTTTGGCTCAATATCGCGAATTGGCTGCATTCTCACAGTTTGCGTCTGATTTGGACGAGGCTACACGCAAACAGCTGCAGCATGGCGAAGTGGTAACTGAATTGATGAAGCAAAAACAATTCAGTACCTTGGATACCGCGGAGATGGCATTGACGTTGTGGGCAATCAACAACGGTTCTTACAGTGATGTGCCTGTTTCTAAAGCATTAGCATTTGAAGCCGAGTTTTTGAATTTTATCCGCACTCAGAATCCCCAAACGCTGGAAAATATTAATGCGTCTGGGGCGATGTCTGACGAAGACGAGCAAATTCTGACCAAAGCTATGGAATCCTTCAAAGTATCTTACAACTACACAGTGTAAGGATAAATAAAAGGAGTTCGAAATGGCCGTAGGGAAAGAAATTCTTACCAAAATCCGTAGTGTTCAGAATACCCAAAAGATCACTAAAGCCATGCAGATGGTATCCACTTCCAAAATGAGGAAGACGCAAGACAGAATGCGCCTTGCCCGCCCATATGCGGATAAGGTGCGTTTGGTAATGGGACATCTGGCACAAACGCAGGAGAACCACGGCATTAAATTGTTAAGTGATCATCGTGAAATTCGCAGAGCGGGTTTTATTCTGATTACGACAGATAAGGGTTTATGTGGCGGTTTGAATGCGAACGTGCTAAAAAAGTTTTTTGCTCAAGTTCAGCATTATCAAGAGCAGAGCGTCGACGTTGATATCGTATGTATTGGCAGCAAAGGTTTGGCCGCTTGTCAGCGTATCGGTCTGAATGTGATCGCCAGCGTGACTAATTTAGGTGATACACCCAGATTGGAACTGTTGGTTGGCGCACTGACCGAACTGTTCCAACGTTACGAAAAGAACGAAATCGATGTCATTCACATGGTTTATTCGTGTTTTGTGAATACCATGCGACAAGAGCCTCGGATGGAGATATTGCTGCCGATTGGCAAAAATACTTTGGAAGAGGCAAGCGGAGAAGCTAAGGGGTATAACTGGGATTACCGCTATGAGCCCAGCCCTGTCGCAGTATTGGAATATTTGGTTCGCCGCTATTTGGAATCTGTGGTTTATCAGGCATTAAGTGACAATATGGCATCCGAGCAGGCTGCACGTATGGTGGCAATGAAAGCAGCTACCGATAATGCGGGTAATGCCATTAAAGAATTGCGGTTGGTTTATAACAAATCCCGCCAAGCCGCAATTACCACAGAATTGTCAGAAATTGTTGCGGGTGCGGCAGCCGTATAGTGTTGCAGGCCTGTACTGTAAATTAGGACATGATAATGAGCCAAGGCAAAATCGTACAAATCATCGGTGCGGTGGTAGACGTGGAATTTCCGCGTGATGCCATCCCACATGTTTATGATGCTTTGAAATTGGTTGAAAACGGACTGACATTGGAAGTCCAGCAGCTGTTGGGCGACGGTGTCGTCCGAACCATCGCTATGGGCAGTTCAGACGGCCTGAAACGCGGTATGGAAGTACACAATACCGGAGCACCGATTACCGTACCTGTCGGTAAAGAAACGTTGGGCAGGATTATGGATGTTTTGGGTAATCCTGTTGATGAGGCCGGCCCGGTAAACGCAGCCCATACCCGCGCAATCCACCAAGAAGCGCCCAAATTTGACGAACTCTCTTCCACTACCGAATTGCTGGAAACCGGGATTAAAGTGATCGACTTGCTTTGTCCGTTTGCTAAAGGCGGTAAAGTAGGCTTGTTCGGCGGTGCCGGTGTAGGCAAAACCGTGAATATGATGGAATTGATCAACAACATCGCAAAAGCGCACAGCGGTTTGTCCGTGTTTGCCGGTGTAGGTGAGCGTACCCGTGAAGGTAACGACTTCTACCACGAGATGAAAGATTCCAACGTATTGGACAAAGTGGCCATGGTTTACGGACAGATGAACGAGCCTCCCGGAAACCGTCTGCGTGTAGCCCTGACTGGTTTGACTATGGCCGAATACTTCCGCGACGAGAAAGACGAAAACGGTAAAGGCCGCGATGTCTTGTTCTTTGTCGACAACATTTACCGCTACACTCTGGCCGGTACCGAAGTATCTGCGCTGCTTGGCCGTATGCCGTCTGCAGTGGGTTACCAGCCGACGCTGGCGGAAGAAATGGGTCGTCTGCAGGAGCGCATTACCTCCACCCAAACCGGTTCGATTACCTCCATCCAAGCCGTATACGTACCTGCGGATGACTTGACCGATCCGTCTCCCGCAACCACATTTGCCCACTTGGACGCAACCGTCGTGTTGAGCCGTGATATCGCTTCTTTGGGTATTTACCCTGCGGTTGACCCGCTGGATTCGACTTCCCGTCAGCTGGACCCGATGGTATTGGGTCAGGAACACTACGACGTAGCACGCGGCGTACAGTCGACTTTGCAGAAATACAAAGAGTTGCGCGACATCATCGCCATCTTGGGTATGGACGAATTGTCCGATGAAGACAAACTGACCGTGATGCGCGCCCGTAAAATCCAGCGTTTCCTGTCCCAGCCTTTCCATGTGGCTGAAGTCTTTACCGGCTCGCCCGGCAAATATGTTCCGCTGCGCGATACCATCGCAGGCTTCAAAGCGATTTTAAGCGGCGAATACGACCATCTGCCCGAACAGGCGTTCTACATGGTTGGCGGTATCGAAGAGGCTGCAGAAAAAGCGAAAACCTTAAGCTGATAGGAGAGCGGCATGAGTGTCATGCAAGTTGAAGTGGTAAGTAACGAATACAACATCTATTCGGGCGAGGCTGCCTTTGCGGTAGTACCGACCGTACAAGGTGAACTCGGTATTTACCCGCGACACGAGCCGATTATGAGTTTGGTGCGTCCCGGAGCACTGCGTCTGCAAGTACCCGGCCAAAGCGAAGAAATCCTGGTTGCCATTTCTGGCGGTGTGCTTGAAGTACAGCCCGACAAGCTGACCATATTGGCCGACGTGGCCGTGCGCAGCAGCGAAATGGATCAGGCACGCGCTGAGGAAGCGAAAAAAGCTGCGGAAAGCTGTATCGCCCAAGCGGCTGACGACGAATCGCTGGCTAAAGCGCAGGCCGCTTTGGCCGCAGCGATTGCCGAACTCAAAACGCTGGACTATATCCGCTCACAAAGACACAAATAAATCCTTCGGGATTTGGATAAAAAAAGCACGGCATGTCCGTGCTTTTGTTTGATTGCAATATATCTGACATAGAATATGGCGAATCAAAATAAGAAAGAGATAGTGAGAAAAAATAAAAAAACCTACGGCGTTGCTATGCCTTAGCTTGAAGAGGGTGGTTTTCTACGGCATTAAAAATGCCAAGAAAAACTGTCCTGTATTACCCATGTTGTCTGCGGCTTGCTGCCTTGTATCTTTTTTATTTTGACTGGCTATATAGTGAAACGACACGGAAAAATATAAGGCAGCATATTAGTACAGTGTTTGTTTGGCATTTCCAATGTATTAGAAACCTGCTCTCTTCGAGCTAAGGCGCAGCAGCACCGTAGATTTTTATTCAGACTCACCATAATAGGGCGGGCAACAACCTCCGATCCATATCCGACGCGGCCGAAAAGGCCGTCTGAAAAAAGGGGAACACATGAAAACAGCAATTTGTCTGACCGCCGCCTTGCTTTTGGCAGGCTGCGCGGCACATCCCGCCGACAGCAGCGCATTGGTCGGGAAATGGAAAGTGGAAAAAGTCGACGGCACACCGTTCGGCGGACAAGCCGAGTTATCGTTTGACACCGAACGCAACGTGCTCTCCAGTTATGCGGGCTGCAACCGCATGAACACCCGCTACACATCTGCCGGAGCAGGCCGTCTGAATTTCGGCTATACCGCTTCCACACGCATGGCCTGCGGCGAAGAGCAGGCCGAAGCTGAAAGCCGTATCAGCAGCGCGTTTACCCGAATCGAAGCCTTCCGCATCGGCCGCCGCAGCCTGCTGCTCGAAGACGGCCGGGGCACAGTGCTGTTGCAGGCGGCAAAAGTCGGCAGCGTGGATGTCGAAACCGCAAAGAAACCGTCTGAAAATGCTCACAGCCGTCCTGCTCGGGTAGGAAAAAGCGGTGTGCATATCAGGCATTAAAACGCCAATGCGTTTAACTTCGTTGAAGTTTCGCTTTCAAAAACGTCACTCCCGTGAGGCGGGGACGGCCTTATCCAATAGACACAGAGCCCCGTATTTTTGCGCTGCGTTGACTGTTTTAGCCGTGCCGTTCCAAGGGAAAAACCGTTGCAAAATCGAAGGCCGCCGTGTCATAAAGCGTGTTTGAAATGATGCAGCGGCATTATTTGGGTGCAAAACGCGGCAGATGCGAAGGTCTGACAACCTGTTGCTAAGCGTATGTCTGGTCTGTCCGCCGTTGTTTTGTCCTGCACCAATCGGCAGCCATATCTGAAAACATCAGTGCTATGGCAAAACAGGACAAGCGGCTTTACAAACCGAAAGAGTCTCCTGCGATTATCGCGTTGTTCCTGATGCCGCCCACTTCGACGGGTAAACCGATTCACGAAATTGCCCGCCCTGCCGCTGTGGTAAGGGATCTAAATGACGTCCCGCACAGAGGAACATAATGGAAAAATATTTCTGCGTCGGCCTTCTGTACCGCTCCGTCCGTAACGAATAGGCCGCTGAACGCAAAGCTTCAATGAAATTAAAACCCCGCAATACGGTTTTGCCCACCCGGAAGCGGCGTATACGCCCCCATCGCATCATCAATTTCCGCACATAACCGCAGCCCGTTGAAACCGTGTGCGTGGCTGCACTATACACCCTGCCGCACACACCACATTTGCATTATCTGCGTTTTGTTCCGCGATACCGCCTTTCAGAAACGCCATTCCCGCACGGTTTTGGCGGGAGCGGCCTCACCACGGCAAACCCCATGACCCTCGAAGACTACCTGCGCCAAACCGCCCTGGCGAAAAACGAAGCCCGCCTGCTTGCCCAGGCCGCCACCGGCTGGACGCGCGGCCAACTCGTCACCCGCGACCGCGAACCCTTGCCGCCCGCCGCCGCCGCCGCCCTCGCCGCCCTCGAACAACGCCGTCTGAACGGCGAACCCGTCGCCTATATCTTGGGCAAACGCGAATTCTACGGCCGCCCCTTCGCCGTCTCCCCCGCCACCCTTATCCCCCGTCCCGAAACCGAACACCTCGTCGAAGCCGCCCTTGCCCGCCTGCCGCCCGACGGCCGCGCATGGGACATCGGCACCGGCAGCGGCATCATCGCCGTCACCCTCGCCTGCGAACGCCCCGACGCACACCTCACCGCCACCGACATCAGCCCCGCCGCCCTCGCCGTTGCGGAACAAAACGCCGCCGCCCACCACGCACGCGTCCGCTTCGCCTGCGGCTCGTGGTTTGACGCATTGCCCGCCGATCCGCCCTTCCACCTTATCGTTTCCAACCCGCCCTACATCGAAAAAAACGACCCCCACCTGCAACAGGGTGACCTGCGCTTCGAGCCGCCAAGCGCCCTCACCGACTTTTCAGACGGCCTCTCCTGCATCCGCATCCTCGCGCAGGGCGCACCCGCGAGGCTGGCCGACGGCGGGTGGCTGATGGTCGAACACGGTTACGATCAGGGCGCGGCCGCCCGCGAAATCTTCGCCGCTGCCGACCTGAACAATATCGAAACCCTGCCCGACCTCGCCGGACACGAGCGCGTCACCATAGGGCAAAAGGCCGTCTGAAAAGCCGTCGCCCGGTCAACAGCTTTGGCAACTCAAGTTACCAACTGATATGATGCGGTCGTTTTGCCGTCGGCAAAGGCATCCTGAAAAACCCCTTTCAGGCTGCCTCCTTCTCCCCCTTAACAGAAAGGAAATCCCATGAAATTCCGTCCCGCCATCCTCATCGCCGCCCTGCTGCTGGGCAGCGCCGCCCACGCAGGCAGCCTGAAAAGCCTGCCGTTGGACGACACCGGCTGCGCCGAAAACCTGACGCTCAAAAGCGGCCAGCGCTACCGCATCGACAGCCGTTCCGACGATGCCCTGCTCACAGTGGACGGCGACACTGGCTTTGCCGTACGCAACGCCAAAGGCCGCCGCCTGCCCTCCGAGCTCGGCCACGACGGCGACAGCGACGCCGCATTCCGATTTGTCGAACTGGGCAAAGGCCGCTACACCTTCAACGTAACCAAAAGCGGTACCATCAAACGTATATGCGTCAATGCCGCCAACTAAGCCTTGCCGTTTGGCAGGGAGTGGGCAGGCCGCCCCAAAAAAAGCAGCCCGCCCGCCAAACACCCGCAGGCAAAGAAGGCCGTCTGAAACGCTTTCAGACGGCCTCCGTCCGTTCCACCGCAAGGAAAATCCGACCATGGCCGACCAAAGCCCCCTCCTGCCGCAGGACAAATTCGACCTGGCTGCCGCCGAGCGGATCGCCGCCGCGCCCGCAGCCGTCCTTATCTCGCTGCTGCCGCAGCTGCTCGAATGGCTGCAAGACCCAAACTGGCCGTTGGCCGCGCCGCTGGCTGCCGCCCTGCGGCCGCATCAGATGCTGTTCGACGAATCAACGGCTGCCGTGCTGCGCGGCGGCGATGAAGCTTGGAAACTGAGCCTTCTGCTTTATCTGGTCGACCGACACACCGCAGGCGCCAGCCTGCGCGAAATCCATCGCATCGTCGACAGTCCGACGGCGGCCGAGCGCGAATGGGGCGCGAACGAAGCCGCCGCGGCCGCGCTGCGCCGCATCTCGAGGCCGTCTGAAAGCGCGGTTTTACATAGGCGGAATGCCTGAATCCCCGTTATTTCCGCTGCGTGGCGATGGCGGCGGGTTTGGCGTGATGCGAACGGCAAGAGGCCGTCTGAACATTCCCGAAGCGGGTTTTAGACGGCCTTTGCCGTTTGCGCCGCGCTGCTTTTTCTTTGCGCTTTTTGACAAAACCGCGCTGTTTGGGTTAAAACAGCGCCTTCCGCCGGATTTCGGGCGGGCATTATGACAACGGAGGAGAAACCATGCCGCAAACCGGTACACAAAAAACTTTTTTCGGACACCCCGTCCAATTGTCGACGCTGTTCCACATCGAATTGTGGGAGCGTTTTTCGTTTTACGGCCTGCAAGGCATTCTGATGCTTTATCTGTATTACGAAACGTCGCGCGGCGGGCTGGGGGTGGACAAGTCGCTGGCGGGCAGCATCGTCGGCGCATACGGCGGCAGCGTCTATCTGGCGACGGTGTTCGGCGGCTGGCTGGCTGACCGTTTGTGGGGCGCGGAGAAGACGCTGTTTGTGTCGGGCGTGGTGGTGATGCTCGGCCATCTGACGCTGGCGTTCGTGCCGGGGCTGGCGGGGCTGCTGTGCGGGCTGGTGCTGATTGCGCTGGGCAGCGGCGGCGTGAAGGCGTCGGCCAATTCGATGGTCGGCTCGCTGTATGAGGATGAGAAACTGCGGCCGCTGCGCGACGCGGGTTTTTCGATTTTCTATATTTCCATCAATATCGGCGGCTTTTTCGGGCCGCTGGTGACGGGCGTGCTGCAAACCAAAGCGGGTTTCCACTACGGCTTCGGCGCAGCGGCGGTGGGCATGGCTTTCGGGCTGTGGCGCTACTGGCTCGGCCGCAAGAGTCTGCCGCACACGCCGCCGCCGCATCCGCTGCCGCAGGGGCAGGGCAAAATCGCTGCCGCCGTGGCGGCGGGCATGGCCGCGGCGGTGGCTGCGCTGGTGTATTCGGGCTGGCTGACGCTGGAAAATTTCCCCAAGCGGCTGCTTGTCTGCGTGCTGGCAGTGGTGGCGGCGTATTTTGTCCGCCTGCTGGCCAGCCCGCTCACGGGGGCGGAAAACAAGCGCCACATCATTGCCTATATCCCGCTGTTTCTAGCGATCTGCCTGTTTTGGGCGGTGTGGTTCCAGGTGTACACGGTGGCGACGGTGTATTTCGACGAAACAGTCAACCGCACCGTCGGCGGGTTTACCGTGCCGGTGTCGTGGAAGGATTCGGTGCAGAGCATGTGGGTGGTGCTGTTTTCCGGCCTGCTGGCGGCCTTGTGGACGAAAATGGGCGCGCGCCAGCCGAAAACGCCGCTGAAATTCGCCCTGTCGCTGCTGATTACCGGCGCGGCCTATCTGGCTTTCGTGCCTTTCGTGTCTTCGGGCACGCCGATGCCGATGGTGCTGTTTTTCCTTGTATTGCTGGCGATTACCGTGGGCGAATTGCTGCTCTCGCCGATTTCCCTGTCTTTCGCCACCAAAATCGCGCCGCCGATGTTCAAAACGCAGATGGTGGCGTTGAACTTCCTCGCCCTCTCCATCGGTTTCACGCTGGGCGGGCTGCTGTTTGACAAATTCCACCACGAAGGCGCGGACACGGGTTTCTATTGGCTGCTGTTTGCCATCGGCGCGGTGTCGGGCGGCGCGCTGCTGCTGCTTGCGCCGCTGCTCAACCGCCTGCTCAAAGGCGCGGACTGAGCCGCCTCCGTTTTGCCTTTTCAGACGGCCTGACGCAGCGTTGAGGCCGTCTGAAAACGTTTCCACCGATTATCCTGAGGGAAATGATGAGTACAGAAGAACCCGTCCGCCTGTCCAAACGCATGGCCGAACTCGGCCTGTGTTCGCGGCGCGAAGCCGACAGCTACATCGAACGCGGCTGGGTGAAAGTGAACGGCGCGGCGGCCGTGCTGGGACAGAAAGTCACCGCCGCCGACCGCATCGATCTCGCCAAAGAGGCACACGAAGCGCAGGCGCAGCGCGTCACCATCCTGCTCAACAAGCCCGTGGGCTATGTCAGCGGCCAGCCCGAAAAAGGCTACCGCGCCGCCGCCGAGCTAATTACGCCGGAAAACCGCTGGGAGGGCGACACTAGCCGCATCGCGTTTAACCCCGCCCACCTGCGCGGCCTCGCCCCCGCCGGCCGCCTCGACATCGATTCCGTCGGCCTGCTGGTGCTCACACAGGACGGCCGCACTGCCAAAAGCCTGATCGGCGACAACAGCGGCACGGAAAAAGAATACCTCGTGCGCGTGAAAGGCCGTCTGAACGCGGAAGGGCTCTCGCTGCTCAACCACGGCCTCACCCTCGACGGCGAAAAGCTGCGTCCGGCCAAAGTGGAATGGCAAAACGAAGACCAGCTGCGCTTCGTGCTGAAACAGGGCAAAAAACGCCAGATCCGCCGCATGTGCGAACTCGTCGGCCTGCGCGTCGTCGGCCTCAAACGCATCCGCATCGGCCGCGTCAAACTCGGCGCGCTGCCGCCGGGCAAATGGCGCTATCTGCATCCGGGCGAGCGTTTTTGAAACCGCCGCACCGCCTGCGTGTGCAAACCAAGAGGCCGTCTGAAAGTTTCAGACGGCCTCTTTGTAACAGGTTTGCCAATCAGGGCTGTTGCATCGCGCCTGCCGCTCCCGCCGCGCTGAGCACGAATACGATCAGCAGAATATAGAGAACGAAGGCAATGGCAACAAAAATTAGCCAGGCTTTGCAGAAATTGGCTTTGTTCGGATTGGTGGTGCTGCTGAAGCCCCACACTAGCGCCATAATCAGGTTGACGATGGGAATGGCCAGCACGATGCTGGTTACGATCCATTCGCCGATGCCGATAACGGGCGCCTGCTGTTGGTAGCCGTATTGCGGCTGCTGTTGGTTCAACAAGGGATTGGAAGGTTGGTTCACGGTTAACGCTCCTTTAAAGTCAGGGTCATACAGTTTGCAAAAATTAACGCGATTATACCCGGATGCGTTATTTCGTGCCATTTGCCGGCGGCATTTTTCAGACGGCCTGCCAGTTTTTCGCGGCGGCCATGTCGGCGGCAATCTGGCGGCGAAGCGCTTCGATGTCGGAAAACTTTTCTTCGTCGCGCAGCTTGTGCAGGAAACGGACAAACAGGCGTTCGCCGTATAGGCTGCCTTGAAAATCAAACAGATGCACTTCCAGCTTCTGCCCGCCGCCGCTGCCGCTGACGGTGGGGTTGAAACCGAAGCTCGCCACGCCGCGCCGTCTGCCGAACGCGCCTGCGGCTTCGACGACGAACACGCCCGACAGGGCGTAGCGGTGCGGCGGCAGATGGATGTTGGCGGTGGGGCTGCCCAGCGTGCGGCCGAGTTTGCGCCCGTGTTTGACGCGGCCGCTGAGCACATAGCCGTGGCCGAGTATGGCTTCGGCTTCTTTCAGACGGCCTTCCTGCAAGGCCAGGCGCACGGCGGTGCTGCTGGCGCGGCCGCCCGCAACCAGTATGCTCGGCGTGCGTTCGGTGGCGAAATCCGCCTGTGCCTGCAACAGGGCGAAATCGCCCGTTCTGCCGCGGCCGAAGCGGAAATCGTCGCCCACCAGTAGATAGCGCGTATCCAGCCCGCGCCGCAGTACGGTGTCGATAAAGTCTTCGGCGGGCATTTGCGAAAAAGCGCGGTTGAAACGCAGCACGCACACGGCGTCGACGCAGCCGCTCTCGCGCAGCAGGCGCAGCTTGTCGCGCAGCGGCGTCAGACGAGGCGGCGGCTCTTTACCGGCTGCGCGGGCGAAAAATTCGGCGGGCTGCGGCTCGAACAGCACGACGGTGCTGCACAGGCCGCGCGCGTCGGCTTCGGTTTTCAGCCTTTGCAGGATGTGCAGATGGCCGAGGTGGACGCCATCGAAATTGCCGATGGTGACGGCGGATGGGACAGATTCAGACGGCAGGCGGCCGCCCGGAAAGATGTTCATGTGGTGCAAGACGGGTGGAAAAAGCGGGCATTGTAAACGGATTCGCACGGCGTTTACAGCCTGCCCTGCCGTCGGCAAAAAGCGCAATTAAATCTGCCGCCTTATGTTTTTTCTTGTAAAATGCGCGATTTTTCGCGGCGGGTGCGTCTGCCCGCCCTCCTCTACTTTCCGGGCTGTTTTATGAGTTTCCGTTTCGACATTATTTATGAATACCGCGAAATGTTCCTGATTGGGGCATTGACCACTTTGGGACTGACCTTCGTCGCCACCCTCGGCGGTTCGCTGCTCGGCCTGTTCGGCGCACTGGCGCGGATTATCCGTTTTGAAAAAGGCGGCGCGCCGCTCAAAGCGCTGGCCTGGCTGCTGCGCAATCTGTCGGCGCTTTATGTGACGGTGTTCCGCGGCACGCCGCTGTTTGTGCAGATTTTCATCTGGTATTTCGTCTGGCTCGCCGCCCTGATCCATCCCAACGGCGGCTGGCTGGTAGACGGTCAGGCTGCCGTCGAGCTGCGCCGCAGCTACGGCGCGGTGATTGCCGGTGTGCTGGCGCTGACGACCAACTCGGGCGCCTACATCACCGAGATTTTCCGCGCGGGCATCCAGTCCATCGACAAAGGCCAGATGGAAGCCGCCCGCTCGCTGGGCATGACCTATCCGCAGGCAATGCGCTTCGTTATCCTGCCGCAGGCCGTGCGCCGCATGCTGCCGCCGCTTGCCAACGAATTCATCACGCTGCTGAAAGACAGCTCGCTGCTGTCGGCCATCGCCGTGGCCGAGCTGGCCTACGTCCAGCGCACCATCTCCGGCCGCTACTCGATTTATGAAGAGCCGCTCTACACCATCGCGTTGATTTATCTGGCGATGACTTTGTGCCTGAGCTGGCTGTTCTCGTGGCTGGAAAAGCGTTACAGCCTGCAACGGCGCTGAGGTTTTGCATATTTGGAGGCCGTCTGAAAACATCCGCAAGGTGTTTTCAGACGGCCTTTTGCATGGCGGAACGGATGGCTTGGGCAAGAAAAAGGGCGGAATTTCCGCCCTTGTGTTTTACCCGATTGTCAGCCGTTGATAAGCACCACTTTCATCGCCTGATTCTCCGAAGCGTGTTTGAACACGTCGTAGGCTTTTTCCAGCTCGGAAAGTTTGAAGCGGTGGGTCAGCATTTTGCTGTAATCGACCGAGCTGGTGGCCACGGCTTTGAGTAACATTTCGGTGGTGTTGCTGTTGACCAGGCCGGTGGTGATGGCCAGGTTTTTGATCCACAGTTTTTCCAGTTTGAAATCGACCGGCTTGCCGTGCACGCCGACCACGGCAATGTGGCCGCCGGGTTTGACGATGTCCTGGCACATATCCCAGGTGGCGGGAATGCCGACGGCTTCGATGGCGCAGTCCACGCCGTCTGTGCCGACGATGTCGAATACTTGTTTGGCAACGTCGCCCGAAGCGGGGTTGACGGTATGGGTCGCGCCCAGTTCTTTGGCCAGTTTCAGGCGGTTTTCGTCCATATCGCAGACGATGATGGTGGCGGGGCTGTAAAGCTGGGCGGTGAGAAGCGCGGACATGCCGACGGGGCCGGCGCCGGCGATGAAGACGGTGTCGCCCGGTTTCACGTCGCCGCTTTGCACGCCGATTTCGTGGGCGGTGGGCAGGATGTCGGACAAGAGCAGGGCGATTTCGTCGTTAACGTTTGCCGGCAGCGGAATCAGGCTGTTGTCGGCATAGGGCGTGCGCACGTATTCGGCCTGCGTGCCGTCGATCATATAGCCGAGTATCCAGCCGCCGTTGCGGCAGTGGGAATAGAGCTGGGTTTTGCAGTAGTCGCAGGTGCAGCATTTGCTGACGCAGGAAATAATGACTTTGTCGCCGACTTTGATGTTTTTCACCGCCGATCCGACTTCTTCGACGATGCCCACGCCTTCATGCCCCAAGATGCGGCCGTCGGCTACTTCGGGGTTTTTGCCTTTCCAAATCCCCAAGTCGGTGCCGCAAATCGTGGTTTTGACGATTTTCACCACCGCATCGGTGGGATCGATGATTTGCGGTTTGGGTTTGTCTTCCAAACGGATGTCGTTGGCGCCGTGGTAAACCATTGCTTTCATAATGCTTCCTTTCAGGACAGAGGGTGGACAAAACGAAAAACACCATTTATTCAGTTTATAGGCCGATTGATAATATCTGTCAAATTATTTAATTATTTGTTATGGTGTAACAAAAGGCCGTCTGAAAACCTTTTCAGACGGCCTTTGTTTATGTTGCGGCGTTTATTTCTTCTCGCCGCGCAACTCTTTGGGCAGCACGAACACGATGCTCTCCTCCGCGCCCTCGCCCTCGCGCAGAGTGTCGTGTCCCCAGGCTTTGAGCGTGGCCAGCACTTCCTGCACCAGCACTTCGGGGGCGGACGCGCCTGCGGTAACGCCGACCTGTTTTTTGCCCTCGAACCATTCGCGGCGCAGGTAGGAGGCGTTGTCGACCATATAGGCGTCGACGCCGCGCTGGGCGGCCACTTCGCGCAGGCGGTTGCTGTTGGAGGAGTTGGGCGAACCGACGACGATGACGATGTCGCATTCCGCCGCCAGCTGCTTCACCGCTTCCTGACGGTTGGTGGTGGCGTAGCAGATATCGTCTTTCGGCGGGCTTTTGATATTGGGGAAACGCGCTTTGAGGGCGGCGATGATGTCTTTGGTTTCGTCCACCGACAGCGTGGTCTGGCTGACGTGCGACAGGCGGTCGGGGTCGGCCACTTCGAGTTTTGCCACGTCTTCCACCGTCTGCACCAGCAAAATCGCGCCCTCGGGCAGCTGCCCCATCGTGCCTTCCACTTCGGGGTGCCCCGCATGGCCGATCATAATAATCTGATAACCCTGCGTATCCAGCCGCGCCACTTCCTTATGTACCTTTGTCACCAGCGGGCAGGTAGCGTCGAACACGCGGAAGCCGCGCGCCGCCGCTTCGTCCTGCACCGCTTTGGACACGCCGTGCGCCGAATAAATCAGCGTCGCGCCTTCGGGCACGTCGGCCAAGTCTTCGATAAACACCGCGCCTTTTTCGCGCAGATTGTCCACCACGAATTTGTTATGCACGACTTCGTGGCGCACGTAAATCGGCGCGCCGAACTGTTCCAGCGCGCGCTCGACGATGCTGATCGCCCGATCCACGCCCGCGCAGAAGCCGCGCGGATTCGCCAGCATAATGGTTTTGCCGCTCATGCCGCATCCTTTTCAGACGGCCTGCCGTGTTTTTTCTGCTTGAAACCGTCAATCACCATCAGCACCGCGCCGACACAGATAAAGCTGTCGGCCACATTGAAGGCGGGATAAGACCACGTTTCGCCGTAAAACAAGAGAAAATCCACCACCTTGCCGTGGACGAAACGGTCGATCACATTGCCCAGCGCGCCGCCGACCACCATTGCCGCGCCCCAGCTGCCCCAAGCGCCGAATTCGCCTTTTTTCACCGCGCGCACCAGCCACGCGCATACCACGGCCGCCAGCGCGACGAAAAAATATTTCTGCCAGCCGCCCGCTGCCGCGAGAAAGCTGAACGCCGCGCCGGTGTTGTATACCAGCGTGAGATCGAAAAAATGCGGGATGACGGGCAGGCGCTCGTAGTCGGCGAATGTCGCCAGCACGGCGTATTTGGTGATTTGGTCGAGCACGATGGCCGCCGCAGAAAGCAGCCAGTAGCGCAGGGTGGATGGTGTTGCCATATTTTCGATTCCGCGGCCGACTGTTTTTCAGACGGCCTGTTGTAAACAAGGGCGGCATTTTACCCGATATGCGCGGCGCGGTTTCCGTTTTGTGAGCTGCATCATGGTTTGGTTGCCGCTATGAGTGAATTGCAAACAGACCTTAGGGTCTGTTGACAATCAGCCTTGCAGCGGTGTTTTTGGCAAAAAATACCCGCCTGCCACGTCAAAAATGCGCGCAAGGTGTCCAACCTTGCTGTGCTTTTTTCCTTGCATCCGCGAATTTTTCCTCAAAAACCGTCTCGCAAGCTGAATGTCAACAGCCCCTGGCATCAGGCCGTCTGAAAAACGGGCGGTCAGTCTTTGGCGAGAAACCAGATGCCGGAGAGGGTGAGGGCGATGCCGAGGACTTTCTGCCAGGAAAAGGTTTCTTTGAAAACGAGCAGGCTGACGGGGACGAGCAGGAGGGCGGCGGTGCCGTTGACGGCCGCGCCCGACCATTGCGCCGAGCCGCCGCTGCGGTAGGCGAGGAGGAAACCGAGTTCGATCATGACGGTGCCCAGCGACACCAGCCACACGCGCGGGTTGGCCAGCGCGGGGAGGAGGCCGTCTGAAAACCTCACCGTGCCGAAAAACGGGGCGGCGGCCAGCGAAAATGCCAGCGCGAAGCTGTAATAAAGCGCGAGCAGCAGCATGGGGTTGCCGCCGATGTGCAGGGATTTCTGGCCGATGTGGTAGCAGCAGTTGCCCAGTGCGGCAAGAAACAGAAAAAGATACAGCGGTTTCATAGCGAATGGCGGTAGGAAGATACGGGCGGAACGTTTGGCGGAGTGCCGCGTTCAGACGGCTTTTCGGTGTTTAAAATCTTTTTTCAAAGCGGCCGTTTTCCATTTCCGGAATCAGCCGGTTGATTTCTTCTATGCGTGCCTGCGTGCAAAAGCCGTTGATTCCCTTAGATTGCAAGGCGTGAAACTCAAAGCCGTTCATGCGGTGTGCAAACACGTCATAACCGTATTCTGCTATGAGTTTTTCGGTCAGTTTGCCGGTGTCGGCAGGAATGTTGCAGGTAAGTGCCGCGCCGATTCTCGACCATGCAAATTGCAGATTGCTGTTCCAACCCATGGCATCGATGCCTGTAAAACCCTTGTTGTAATGGTATCGGTAGGCTTCGGGCGCAATGCGGTAGGCAGTCATGCCGCCATGACCGGAATATGAGCCGTAGTTGTCCTTATCAGGGCCGGCGGCAGCTTGGGCGGCGGGCAGTGCGGCGGCCAGCAAGAATGCGGCTGCGGTTTGTAGGATTTTTGTCATGGTTTGTAACTCCGTTTGAGTGTTGTGCCGTCTGAAAACCGGCAGAAAACTATATTTTTTGAATGACAACGGTTTCAGACGGCCTTACGCCGCTTCCCAATAGTCGATATAAAGCTGCAATTCGAGATTGTTGCGCCATTCGTTGGCAACGGGGCGGTACACGGTGCGCACGTATTCGGGGATGTCTTCGCTGCACCGCCAGAACATGGCTTCAAATTCCCGGCCGTCTTTTTGCAGCCAGGCTTTTTTGTGTTTGCCCTCTGCGCCTAAGTTTTGCTGGCGCACGACGCGGAAGCAGTCGGTGAAGCTGGGCGGGGCGAAGCCTTGTCCCCACACTTGGCGGGCGAGGTTTTGCGCCTGCTCGAGCGTGATGTCGCCTGCGGCGAGGCTGCCGTCGGTGATGAAGGTTTGCGACAAGTCTTCTTCGCGCACCATTTCGCGCACGGCCTCTTCAAAGGCCGTCTGAAAGGCGGGGATGTTGCGCTCGAGTATGCTCAAACCGGCCGCCATCGCGTGGCCGCCGAATTTCAAAATCAAGTCGGGGTGGCGTTTGGACACCAAATCAAGTGCGTCGCGCAGGTGCAGGTTGGGAATGGAGCGGCCGGAGCCGCGCACTTCGCCGTTGTCGGCGGGGGCGAACACGATGGCGGGGCGGTAAAAACGGTCTTTCAGGCGGCTGGCAACGATGCCGACCACGCCCTGATGGAAGTCGTCACGGTAGGCCACGAGGGTGGTTTGCCCATCGGGCAGGGTGTCGGGAAAGGCGTTGAGCGCGTCTTGCAGCATGGATTGTTCGATTTCGCGGCGTTCGATGTTCAAATCGTTAAGCTGCGCGGCGAGGGTTTGCGCTTCATCATCGCTTTGTGCAAGCAGACAGGCGATGCCCAGCGACATATCGTTGAGCCGTCCGGCGGCGTTGATGCGCGGCCCGAGCGCAAAGCCCATGTCGAAGGGCTGGGCTTTTTTCCAGTCGCGCCGTGCTACGTCAAACAGGGCGCGGATGCCGGGGCGCATTTTGCCCGAACGCATCCGTTTCAAACCCTGCGAAACGAGAATGCGGTTGTTGTGATCGAGCGATACTACGTCGGCCACCGTGCCCAGTGCCACCAAATCGAGCAAATCGGCCAGATTCGGCTCTTTGAGGCCGTCTGAAAAATATCCGCGCCGCCGCAATTCGGCACGCAATGCCATTAATACATAGAAAATCACGCCCACACCCGCCAGGCTTTTGCTGGCAAAGCCGCAGCCGCGCTGGTTGGGGTTCACAATAATGCAGTTTGGCACTTCGTCGGCCGGCAGGTGGTGGTCGGTAACGATAACGTCTATCCCCAAAGCCTGCGCCCGTGCCACGCCTGCGATGCTGGCGATGCCGTTGTCCACCGTTACCAACAGGTTTACGCCCTGCGCGGCGGCAATGTCGGCCAATTCGGGTGTGAGGCCGTAGCCGTGTTCAAAGCGGTTGGGCACGAGAAAATCCACCGCTGCGCCCATCGCGCCCAAGCCCGCCATGCCGACGGAGCAGGCGGTGGCACCGTCGGCATCGTAGTCGGCGACAATCAGGATTTTTTCTTTGCGCCCGATGGCATCGGCCAGACGCGCGGCGGCGGTTTCGCAATGGGTGAGCGTTTGGTAGGGCAACAGCGCGGCAAGTTTGTCGTCAAGCTCAGCAGGCGACACCACGCCGCGCGAGGCGCACAGGCGGGCGGTAAGCGGGTCGGCACCCGATTGGATAAGGGTTTGGCAGATGTCTTGGTCGACTGAACGGGTTTGGATGTGTACGGCGGACATGTGGGGCTTTGGTATTTGTATTGAATGCAAAGGGCTTTGAGGCCGTCTGAAAAGCGTTATTCGGGCAAGGCAAACGGAACGTTCATGTCTTTCAATCGTTTGCGGGCAACCGCCAATTGCTCTTCGGTAAACAGCGTTTTCCATGGGTCTGACAAAACCAGATATTCCATGCTGATTTTCAGGGCATCGTAACCGCCATGAAGAAACAGTTGGGTAAAGCCTGCCGATGGATTGGAAGTAGCGAGCAGTCTGTCCGCCGCTTCTTTGCCGCCGTAATTCAGAACCATCCGTTTAAACTCTGTGGGACGGTACGGCTTGGGCAAATCCCACGCTTTGTCGTAAATCGCCAGCATGGCGGCGTGAAACCTTTGTTCCAAGTTTGATTGTGTCATTTTATCTGCGCCTGTTTCGTGAGTGAAAAAACGCGCGATTATAGGCTTTCAGACGGCCTCCCGCCACGGCAAGGCCGCTATACTGTAACCGTTACACTATAATAATGCGTTATAAATCATTATCTTAAACTTGCATTGCCGACAAATGGGGCTATAATGCCGCACCTTCTTAACACCAACCGAAAAGGAAACGCCATGAGCAACTGTCAAACCCACGAAAACCACAACCATGTCCACGGCGCGGGCTGCGGCCACACCGCCATCCGCCACAACGGCCACGTCGACTACCTGCACGACGGCCACCTGCACCACGAACACAACGGCCACTACGACGAGCACGTCCTCGAAGTGAACGACACCAACGCCGACGGCTGCCACCCCGTCCACACCTGCGGCAGCCACGTCCACGGCGCAGGCTGCGGCCACGAAGCCGTGCCGCACGGCGACCATGTGGATTACATCGTCAACGGCCGCCTGCACCACCAGCACGGCGACCACTGCGACGACCACGGGCCGGTGGAAATCGTCGGTTGATTCGGTTTGTTGGCAAGAGGCCGTCTGAAACCTGTTTTTGCGGTTTCAGACGGCCTCTTTAACGATTGCGCGTAGGGCGTGTCGTCCAGCAACGCACGCGGTTTGCTGACGACGGCGCGCGCTTGTTGGCAAACGGCAGAAACCTGTTGCCGCATCAAAGGCAGAAAGGCCGTCTGAAACCTGTTTTTGCGGTTTCAGACGGCCTCTTTAAACGATTGCGCGTAGGGTGTTGCACAGCAACGCACGCGGTTTGCTGTTGCCGCATCGGAGGCCGTTTGAAAGCACGGCTTCGGCACGGCAGGCATCCTGAACGCCCGTCATTCCCACGTAGGCGGGAATCTTGGCTGACGTTCGGAATTTTTGAATAAACAAATTGCTGCATCCGTTCCAAAAAGATTCCCGCCTGCGCGGGAATGACGGCGTTTCGAGAGGTTTTGGGTTTGGCAAAACCGGCAAAGGGCAAAGCCGCCGCCAAAGGAAGGCCGTCTGAAATCTTTTCAGACGGCCTTTTGCTACAATGGCCGCCCCGCAGAGCTTTTGACAGGAAACCGAAAATGGACAATATCCGCCCCTTCCGCAACCACCTGCCGCAGCTTGGCGCCGACGTTTACACCGACCCTGCCGCCGTTGTTATCGGCTGCGTGGAGCTGGGCGACGGCGTGTCGGTGTGGCCGTTTGCCGTGCTGCGCGGCGACGTGAACTTTATCCGCGTCGGCGCGCGCAGCAATATTCAGGACGGCAGCGTGCTGCACGTTTCGGGCGCGTCTGCCGCCAAACCCGGCGGCTCGCCGCTGGTGTTGGGCGAAGACGTCACCGTCGGCCACCGCGCCGTGCTGCACGGCTGCACCGTCGGCAACCGCGTGCTGATCGGCATGGGCGCAATCGTGCTGGACGACGCGGTGATCGAAGACGAGGTGATACTCGGCGCGGGCAGCCTCGTGCCGCCGCGCAAACGCCTCGACAGCGGTTTCCTCTACACCGGTTCGCCCGCCCAAGCCGCGCGGCCGCTCACCGATGCGGAACGGACGTTTTTGCAGCGCTCGGCGCAAACCTATCTAGAAACGGCGCGGGCGTATCGGGAAGGCGTGTAACAAGCGTCATAACAGTTGAGGCCGTCTGAAAACGGGGTTTCAGACGGCCTCAGTGTGTGCGGAGCGGCATTCGGGCGTCAGTTTTCCGCCGCACATTTTTGCAGGGCTTGGGTGTAGGATGCTTTGTTGCGCCGCATTTTGTCTGCCGTGCCGATATTTTTGTTTGCCGTTTGGTCGAATGATTTCATTTCTTTGAATTTTCGGGTGAGGTGGCCGGAATCGCGCAGGCGGCGGTAGAGTTCTTGCCCCGCGCCGGGGAATTTCTGTGCGACGGTATTTTCGGCGCGGCGCATGGCCTGTTGTTCGGTTTGACCGTTGATGGCGGCGTCGTTGATGACGTAGAACAGTTCGGCGCCGAGGCGGCAGGCGTAGCGGTTGGCGTTTTCTTCCGCGCCTGCGGCGGGCAGGGCGGCCAATGTGAGTGCGGCCAGGGCGGTTGTCAGGACGGTTTTTTTCATGGGGTGCTTTCTTTGGCTTTGAGGCCGTCTGAAACCTTTTGGGGTTTCAGACGGCCTCTGCGTTTGGCGGCAGGCGGGTCAGTCTGCGGTGTGCCAGGGTTTGGCGGCGCCGTTGTGGAATTCGGGTTTTTCGCCGCCCCAGAGGGTGTCGATGTCGTAGAAGTCGCGCACGGCCGGCTGCATGACGTGGACGACGAGGTCGCCCGCGTCAACGAGCGACCATTCGCCGCTTTCGCCTTCGCTGCCGAGGATGTCGAAGCCTGCTTCTTTCAGGCGCACGGCAACGTTGTTGGCGAGGGCTTTGACTTGGCGGGTGCTGTCGCCGCTGGCGATGATCATGCGGGCGAAGAGGGAGGTTTTGTCTTGGGTTTCGAGGACGGAGATGTCTTTGGCTTTGATGTCGTCGAGGGCTTCGACGGCAACGGCGACCATGCGTTGGAGGTCGTGCAGTTCTTGTTCGGTCATGTGTTTTCCTAAGGGGATTGGGGGAAGAGGCCGTCTGAAAAGGGTTTCAGACGGCCTTATGCCTGTGTTTATGCGGTGGCGAAGGTAACGCCGGCCAGCTGCGAGCCGATGACGGCGCTGCGGATGGCGGCGAGGGCTTTGGGGCGCACGAAGTTGCGGCGGTAGGCGAGGACGACGCGCCGGCTGGGGGCTTCACCGGCAAACGGGATGATGCTGAAAAGCATATGGTCGTTTTCGGTGAGGGCGGTGGCGGGCAGGACGCTGATGGCCAGGCCGCTGGCAACCATGTGGCGGATGGTGTTGATGGAGCTGCCCTGCAGGGTGTTGGCCAGGCCGTTGATTTTTTGTTTGGCGGCCAGCTCGTTGCAGTTGTCGAGCACGTTGTCGCGCATGCAGTTGCCTTCGGTGAGCAGCAGTACCTGTTCCTGTGCCAGTTCGTGTTGGGTGACGGCGTCGAGTTCTTCGAAGGGGTGGTCTTTGGGGACGATGACGAAGAAGGGTTCGCTGTACAGCTGTTCGGTGACGATGCCGGTTTCCTGAAACGGTTCGGCCACGACGATGGCGTCAAGCTCGCCACGTTTGAGGGCTTCGGTGAGCATGTGGGTGTAGTTTTCTTCGAGCACCAGCGGCATGTTGGGCGCGATGTCGCGCAGCGACAGGATGAGCTTGGGCAGCAGGTAGGGGGCGACGGTGAAGATGAGGCCGAGTTTGAAGGTGCCGTCCAGTTCGTTTTGTTCTTGGCTGGCCAGTCGGCGGATGACGTCGGCTTCGTCAAGCACGCGGCGGGCTTGGGCGACGATGCGCTCGCCCGCTTCGGTGGTGATGACTTCGTTGCTGCTGCGGTCGAACAGGGGTACGGACAGCTCTTCTTCCAGCTTTTTGATGGCGATGGACAGGGTGGGCTGGCTGACGTTGCAGCGCTGCGCCGCTCTGCCGAAGTGCTTTTCCTGTGCCACGGCGACGATGTAGCGCAGTTCGGTCAGGGTCATGTTTCGGCCTTTTTCTGTTGGTCGGGCAGGGTGATGTTGAGTTCGAGCACGTCGAGGCCGTCTTGTTTTTCCTGCGAGATGCGGATGTCGTCGAGCGATACGTTGACGTATTTCGACAGCACTTCCAGCAGCTCTTTTTGCAGGGTGGGCAGATAGTCGGGCGCCTGCGCTTTGACGCGCTCTTGGGCGATGATGATCTGCAGGCGGTCGCGGGCGACTTCGGCGGATTTGGGTTTTTTGCCGAACAGCATATCAATCAGCGACATATCAACCTCCGAAGATGCGTTGGAAGAAGCCTTTTTTCTCGGCTTCGAGGAAGCGCATTTCGCGGTTTTCGCCCAACAGGCGGGCGATGACGTCTTTGTAGGCTTCGGCGGCGACGGCGTCGGCCTGGTGGATGACGGGCTCGCCGGCATTGGATGCCTGCAAAACGTTTTGTGATTCGGGAATGACGCCGATCAGGGGGATGCGCAGGATGTCGGTGATGTCCTGCACCGACAGCATTTCGCCTTTTTCGACGCGCTCGGGCGAGTAGCGGGTGATGAGCAGGTGTTCTTTGACGCGGCCGCCCTGTTCGGCTTTGCGCGATTTGCTCTGCAAAATGCCCAGAATGCGGTCGGAGTCGCGCACGCTGGAAACTTCGGGGTTGGTGGTGACGATGGCTTCGTCGGCGAAATAGAGCGCCATCAGCGCGCCCTGTTCGATGCCGGCGGGGGAGTCGCAGATAACGTATTCGAAGCCCATTTCGCCGGTGAGGGTGTCAAGCACTTTTTCCACGCCTTCGCGGGTAAGGGCGTCTTTGTCGCGGGTTTGCGAGGCGGGCAGGATGTAGAGTTTGTCGCAGTGTTTGTCTTTGATGAGCGCCTGGTTGAGCGTGGCTTCGCCTTGGATGACGTTGATGAGGTCGTACACGACGCGGCGCTCGCAGCCCATGATGAGGTCGAGGTTGCGCAGGCCGACGTCGAAGTCGATAACGGCGGTTTTGTGGCCGCGCAGGGCGAGGCCGGATGCGATGCTGGCGGAGGTGGTGGTTTTGCCCACGCCGCCTTTGCCGGAGGTGACTACGATGATTTTTGCCACTGTGTTTCCTTTTTTGGGGTTTCGGGGGTGAAAAATGATACGGCAGCCGCTATGCGTCTATGGCCGCGATGACCAAACGGTCTTCGTGAAGGTATATTTGGACGGGGTGTCTGTCCAAGTGGGCGGGTAGCTTCTGCTCGAAATTGCGGTAGGTACCCGCGATGGACACCAGCTCGGCCTGCATGGAATGGATGAAGATGCGCGCGTCGCGGCGGCCTTTCGCCCCGGCCAGCGCACGGCCGCGCATCGGGGCGTAGATGTGGATGTTGCCGTCGGCAATCAGCTCCGCGCCTTCGCTCACCATGCCGGTGACAATCAGGTCGGCGTTTTCGGCGTAAACCTGCTGGCCGGTGCGCACGGGTTCGGCAACGAACACCGTCGGGTGGCCGGACGGTTTGGCCGGTGCGGTTTCGCGCGCGGCCGTCTGCGGCGCGGGCGCGGCGGCGGTGTCGTTCGGGGAGTGTCTGCCTGCGGGGCTGAACGCCACGCCGTTGGCGGCAGCGATTTTCGCCCAGGTTTCGTCGCTGTGGCGCAGGGCGGCCACCGGCAGGTGGCGCGAGCGGAAAACGGCCAACAGCGCGGGGATGTCCACGGCGGCCGGACGGAAAGCCTGCATATCGAGCAACAGCGGCAGGTTCAGCTCGCGGTATTGCGCGGCGCACTTGTCGAGCGCCGCGCCCACAGCCGCCGCATCCGCGCTGTTCAGGTGCACGGCGAGGGCGTCGGTGCGGGCGGACTTGATTTCAAAAGCGGCTTTCATTTCTGCATTACCATAAATTTTTTTAATGGTGGCAGTTTACTGTATTTGCCGACGGGCATCAATTTCTTTACCGGAGGCCGTCTGAAAGCCGAGTATCGGCACGCGCTGAGGGCTTTCAGACGGCCTTTACCCGTTTCGGCTATAATCCGCGCTTCTTTCCGACAACGGCGCATTGCGACATGATACGTTTCGAACAAGTTTCCAAAACCTACCGCGGCGGCTTTCAGGCATTGAAAAACGTCAGTTTCCGCATCGGCAAGGGCGAGATGATTTTTGTGGCCGGGCATTCCGGCGCGGGTAAGTCCACCATGCTCAAACTGATTGCGGGCATCAGCAGGCCGACTTCGGGCAAGGTGTGGATCAACGGGCAGGACACAGGCCGTCTGAACGATGATCAGGCGGGTTTTATGCGCCAGCACATCGGCATCGTTTTCCAAGACCACAAAATCCTGTTCGACCGCAACGTGCTGCAAAACGTGCTGCTGCCGCTGCAAATCGCGGGCTACGGACGCGCCGAAGCGGAAAAGCGGGCGCGGGTGGCCATTGAAAAAGTGGGATTGGGCGGACGCGAAGCCGCCGATCCAGTCACGCTTTCGGGCGGCGAGCAGCAGCGCTTGTGCATCGCCCGCGCCGTCGTCCACCAGCCCGGCCTGCTGATTGCCGACGAACCCTCCGCCAACCTCGACCGCGCCTACGCGCTGGACATTATGGAACTCTTCAAAACCTTCCACGAAGCGGGTACCACCGTCATTGTCGCCGCCCACGACGAAACCCTGATGGCCGACTACGGCCACCGCATTTTGCGCTTACAGGAAGGCAGGTTCGCCGCATGACTTACGCCGCACTCCATCTCGAAGCCGCGAAAAACGCCGCCCGCAGCCTGCTGCGCCAGCCCGTTGCCACCCTGCTCATCCTGCTGATGCTGGCCGTTGCCATGACCCTGCCGCTTGCCCTGTATCTGGGTATAGAGAGCAGCCGCGCCGTGCTGGGCAAGATGAGCGAAACGCCGCAGATTACGCTCTATATGGAAACGTCTGCCGCCGATGCCGACAGTGCCGCCGTGAAAGAGCTGCTCGCCGCCGATAAGCGCGTCGCCAAAAGCGAGTTTGTCGGCAAGGCGCAGGGTTTGGACGAGTTGAAAAACAGCATGGGCGGGGAAGACATCGTTTCCATGCTCGACGACAACCCGCTGCCCGACGTGTTCGTCGTCACACCGAAAACGGGCACGCCCGCCGAAACCGAAGCCCTGCAACAGGAGCTTTCCAAGCTGCCGATGGTTGAGTCTGCACGGCTGGACACCGAATGGCTGCAAACGCTTTACCGCATCGACAGCCTCGTGCGGCAGATACTCGCCTTTTTGTCCGTCACCCTCAGCGTGGCTTTCGTTTTGGTGGCACACAACACCATCCGCCTGCAAATTCTCGCGCGCAAGGAAGAAATCGAAATCGCCCGCCTGCTCGGCGCGCCCGCGTCCTTTATCCGCCGCCCCTTCCTTTATCTGGCCGCCTTGCAGAGCGTGATTGCCGCCGCCGTCAGCCTCGGCCTGTGCGGCTGGCTGATTGCCGCCTCCCGCCCGCTAGTGGTGCAGATTTTCCGCCCCTACGGCATCGACATCGTCTGGCGCTTTTTCCGTCCCGCCGAATGGCTGGCCGTGTTCGCCATTGTGATTGCGCTGGGCATCGCGGGCGCCTGGCTCGCCACCCGCCGCCATCTGGTCTCACTCAAAGCGCAAAGCTGACGGGTGCGCGTTCGCCGGTGGCGTATTTACCGACCTCGACCCGCTGAAATGCGTGCTGCCGTTTGAGCGTTTCCTTACTCAAAGCTATTTAATTTATGGGGCTGTCCTAGATAACTAGGATAAATTATCTATTACCAATTGTTTCAAAATGGAAATTTGAACTTTTATTTCACTGTTGTTAAAACGCCATTCGCACTCCT
>NZ_JBKGTW010000012.1:0-49552 GCF_046546535.1 Neisseria sp. WLZKY-1 | reverse complement strand
TTTCAGACGGCCTCAACTTTCAGACGGCCTCAACTTTCAGACGGCCTCAACTTTCAGACGGCCTCAACTTTCAGACGGCCTCAACTTTCAGACGGCCTCAACCATTTCAGGCAACAGCATTTGCCGCCTAAAACACCGTTTGTCGGATAAAAATATCGCTTGATAAAAAATATTGACAAATAAAATTTGCACAAAATCCGTTATGCGTGCATAATCCGCGCCCACATCAACAGCGGATTTTGCAGCGGCGTCAAGCCGCCGTTGCGGGAAATCTTTTGTTTTTGTGTATTCTCTCTGTTTTCAAGCCCCCGTTGCGGGGGCATTTTTTTGTCCGGCGTTCCGCTTTCTTCGTAACGTCGCCGTCAAACGGCCTGCGCCATTAAATTCATTCATGTAAAATCCGAAAATAACTCGTTTGCCTGCCGCCGAGCAAAGGCGCAAGATGCGAGCATCACCGTTTTCCCATTTTCCCCAAGGAGACCATCCATGACCACATTCCACCTCTCCGGCTACCCGCGCATCGGTGCCAAACGCGAGCTGAAATTCGCCGTCGAAGCCTTTTGGAAAGGCGCCAAATCCGAAGCCGAGCTGCGCGAAACCGCCGCCGAAATCCGCCGTCTGAACTGGGCGGCGCAGAAAGCCGCAGGCGCGGATCTTGTGCCCGTCGGCGATTTTTCTTTCTACGACCATGTGCTCGACACCCTGTGCACGCTGGGCGCGATTCCCAAACGCTTCGGCTTCGACGCCGCCAAACTGACGCTGCCGGAATACTTCCAGCTGGCGCGCGGCAACGCCACCCAGTTTGCGATGGAAATGACCAAATGGTTCGACACCAACTACCACTACATCGTGCCCGAATGGCATGCAGACACCGAGTTTTCCGTGAACGCAGCCAACCTGGTCGCCCAAATTCAGGAAGCCAAGGCGCAAGGCCACGACATCAAACCGACGCTGGTCGGCCCGCTGACCCTGCTGTGGCTGGGCAAGAAAAAAGAAGAATTCGGCTGCCGCGTCAAAACCCTGCTGCCCAAACTGCTGCCCGCCTACGCGCAACTCTTGCGCGAGCTGGCCGCCGCCGGTGCCGACTGGGTGCAGATTGACGAGCCGATTCTCGCCGCCGACGCGCCGCAGGCCTATCTCGACGCCTTCGCCGGCGTGTATCAGGAACTGGCCAACACCGGCGTGCGCATCATCATCGGCACCTATTTCGCTTCCGTCGCCGAGCATCTCGACCTGCTCAAATCCCTGCCGGTACACGGCGTGCACATCGACTGCGTACGCGCCCCCGAGCAGCTGGCCGTGTTCGCCAACGGCTGGCCGGACAACAAAGTGCTGTCCGTCGGCCTGATCGACGGCCGCAACGTTTGGCGCGCCAACCTGAACAAAGTCATCGACACCCTCAAACCCGTTCAGGAAAAATTCGGCAACAACCTGTGGATCGCCCCCAGTTGCTCGCTGCTGCACAGCCCGCAGGATTTGGCCGTTGAAGAAAAACTCGACGCCGAAATCAAATCGTGGATGGCCTTTGCCGCGCAGAAACTGGTCGAGCTGGGCACCGTCAAACGCGCCTTGGAAAACGGCAAAGACAGCGTGAAAGACGCGCTGGCCGCTTCCGATGCCGCCGCCGCCGACCGCGCCACCAACAAAAAAATCCACAATCCCGCCGTACAAGAACGCGTCAGCAGCCTGAAAGCAGGCGAAGACCAACGCAAATCGCCCTTCCCCGCACGCATCAAAGCACAGCAGGAATGGATGAAACTGCCGCTGCTGCCCACCACCACCATCGGTTCGTTCCCGCAAACCGCCGAAATCCGCCAGGCGCGCGCCGCCTTCAAAAAAGGCGAACTCTCCGCCGCCGATTACGACGCCGCGATGAAAAAAGAAATCGCCTACTGCGTCGAAGTGCAGGAAAAACTGGAAATCGACGTGCCCGTACACGGCGAAGCCGAGCGCAACGACATGGTGGAATACTTCGGCGAACAGCTCGCCGGCTACTGCTTCACCCAGTTCGGCTGGGTGCAGAGCTACGGCAGCCGCTGCGTCAAACCGCCCGTGATTTTCGGCGACGTCTCCCGCCCCGCACCGATGACCGTTTACTGGTCGTCCTACGCGCAAACCCTGACCAAACGCCCGATGAAAGGCATGCTTACCGGCCCGGTTACCATGTTCAAATGGTCGTTTGTGCGCGACGACATCCCGCTGTCTGTCGTTGCCAAACAAATCGCCCTCGCCCTGAACGACGAAGTTTTGGACTTGGAAAAAGCCGGCATCAAAGTCATCCAGATTGACGAGCCCGCCATCCGCGAAGCCATGCCGCTGAAAAAAGCGCAATGGGACGAATACCTCGCCTGGGCCTGCGAAGCCTTCCGCCTGTCCAGCACCGGCGCCGAAGACAGCACCCAGATTCACACCCATATGTGCTACTCCGAGTTCAACGACATCCTGCCCGCGATCGCTTCGATGGACGCCGACGTCATCACCATCGAAACCTCGCGCTCGGATATGGAACTGCTGACCGCGTTCGGCGACTTCAAATACCCCAACGACATCGGCCCGGGCGTGTACGACATCCACAGCCCGCGCGTGCCGACCGAAGGCGAAGTCGAACACCTGCTGCGCAAAGCGATGGAAGTCGTGCCCGTCGAGCGCCTGTGGGTCAACCCCGACTGCGGCCTGAAAACCCGAGGTTGGACGGAAACGCTGCAACAGCTCGAAGTGATGATGGCCGTAACCAAAAAACTGCGTAACGAGTTGGACAACAAACGCTAAACGCGCGAAAGTCCGATTAAAGAGGCCGTCTGAAAACCGCGAAAAAGGTTTTCAGACGGCCTTTTGTTTGCCAGCACCGCCGAAACCGTTTATAACCGCCCGCGTCCACAACCAAAGGAAACACCCATGCCCCTGCGCGACAAACTGCCCAACCCCATGCTGCCCGAAAACACCCGCCGCGACATCCAATCGCGCGAGAGCTACCACCTCTTGAAAATCATGTCCGAATTTCTCGAAGCGGGTGAAGAGCTGCGTGCCGTGCAGCCCGCCGTCAGCATCTACGGCAGCGCCCGCATCCCTCCCGAACACCCCGACTATCTCTTGGCCGAACAAATCGCCCGCACCCTGTCCGACGCAGGGTTTTCCGTTATCTCGGGCGGCGGCCCGGGCATCATGGAAGCCGCCAACAAAGGCGCGTTTGCCGGACGCAGCCCCGCCGTCGGCCTCAACATCCTCCTGCCGCACGAACAGCACGCCAACCCCTATCAGGACCTGTCCGTCACCTTCCGCCACTTCTTCCCGCGCAAAGTCATGTTCGTCAAACACGCCGTCGCCTACGTCGTCATGCCCGGCGGCTTCGGCACGCTCGACGAACTTTTTGAGAGCCTCACCCTCGTGCAGACAGGCAAAACGCCGCACCGTCCCATCATCCTTGTCGGCCGCAGCTTCTGGCAGGGCTTCGCCGACTGGATGGAAAAACAGCTCGCCGGACGCGGCCTGATTGCCCCGAGCGACATGGAACTTTTTGAAATCCTCGACGACGCCCAAGCCGTGGCCGAGCGCATCTTCCGCCACTACGAAAACTGCACCGACGGCTTCTGCATCAACGCCAAAGCCGATTGGGAACTGGGTCTGTAAAACAGCGCCGCCGCCAGCAACACCGTTTTCAGACGGCCTTTGCAGAAAAACCATTCGGCCAGAAGCCGCCGCCCCGGCATCGGTGGCACATCGGCGCACACCGTGCCGCAGACTTGCGCCGCATCCCGAATATCGGTATCTTGCCCCGTCCTCCCGCCCCCGTAGGCCGTCTGAAAACCCCATTCCACACACAGGAAAACCCATGAGCTTCAAAATCCAACGCGAAGAAGAACAGCGCGACGAAAACATCCCGCAGCAAGCCGCCGCACAGCCGCAGGCCGCCACCGAAAGCTGGGAGCGCGACACCCTCTACAAACTCCTCCTGAGCGTCCACAAAGAACAACGCAGCAGCCGCTTCTGGCGCAACGTCTGGCGCGGCGTCGGCGCGCTTCTTTTCGCCGCCACCCTCTTCACCTTCCACAGCTGCGCCACAGGCAGCTTCGACAACAGCAACGGCCTGGAAAAAGTCCTCGGCGCAAAAAGCAAAGCGCACACCGCCGTCATCAAACTCGAAGGCGTCATCGGCGACGGCCACCAAGACCAAGTCGCCATGCTGCGCGACGGCCTCGAAGCCGCCTATGCCGACAAAAACGTCAAAGGCATCATCATCCGCGCCAACTCCCCCGGCGGCTCGCCCGTCGTCTCCAACACCGCCTTCAACGAAATCCGCCGCCTCAAAGAACAGCACAAAGACATTCCCGTCTACCTCGTCGCCCAAGACCTCTGCGCCTCCGGCTGCTACTACATCGCCGCCGCCGCCGACAAAATCTACGCCGACCCGTCCAGCCTCGTCGGCAGCATCGGCGTCATCGGCGGCGGCTTCGACTTCACCGGCCTGATGGACAAACTCGGCGTCAAACGCCGTCTGAAAATCGCAGGCAGCAACAAAGGCATGGGCGATCCCTTCACCCCCGAAACCCCCGAACAGCAGGCCATCTGGCAGCAAATGCTCGACCAGATCCACGGCGAATTCATCAAGGCCGTCAAAACCGGACGCGGCAGCCGTCTGAAAACAAACGACCCGCAAATCTTCAGCGGCCGCATCTACACCGGCATCGAAGCCAAAGAAACCGGCCTTATCGACGGCTTCGGCAGCGTATACAGCGTCGCCCGCGACGAAATCAAAGCCCCCGAACTCGTCGACTACACCCCTGAAGACGATAGCTTCGCCCGCGCCCTCAGCCGCCGCCTCAACAGCGAAGTGCGCGACGGCGTGCGCGACGGCCTGCAAAGCCTGCACAACCAAAACTGGTAAACGGTAGAGAGAAAAAAGGCCGTCTGAAAACCTTTCATCGGGTTTTCAGACGGCCTTTGCTTCGCCACTCTCACGCAGGCGTGAATGATGTCAGGGAAATGTTCAGACGGCCTTTCGGATTTTGATGCTGTGAATATGCTTTCAGACGGCCTTTCAGGATTTTGGTTTCGTTGGAATTGCGCTTTCAGGCAAACTGTGCGGCCGTCTGAAAAGCAGCCTGAGAACGGCGGGGCAACTGTTTTCCCTCTCCCGCCTGCGGGGGGCTAGGGTGGGGGCTGGTGCCGTGGCAGTAATTTCTACAAGCGGCGGACAAGCGGTTTTGCAAACCGCCACCCCCGCCCCAACCCTCCCCCGCGCTGAAGGTGCAGGGGAGGGGGTAAGGTGCGCGGTAGGATGTTCGGTTTCAGATGGCCTTTCAGGATTTTGGTTTCGTTGGGACTGCGCTTTCAGGCAACCTGTGCGGCCGTCTGAAAAGCAGCCTGAAAGCGGTTGCGGCAACTGTTTTCCCTCTCCCTTTTGCGGGGGAGTGAGTTTGGTGCGCGACGGGGTTGGCGGTTTCAAAAACGGTATCCCGGCGTAGGCGTAGGCAGCATTTCGAGTTTTAGTTTGGCCGACGCTGCTTTGAGGCCGTCTGAAAAGGGTTTCAGACGGCCTTTTGCCAAACCGTGCCGAGCAGCCAGCGGCGGAGTTTGTCTTCGTCTTCTATATAAAGAAGGGCGGTTTCGGCTGCGGCGGCTTGGAGGGTGAGGACGGTTTGGTGCAGGATGCCGTGGCGGAAGTAGTGGATTTGCCAGATGTCGTCGGGGCGGCTGTCGGCGAGGAGGGCGGCAAGGTTGGTGCAGGCGCGGCCGTTGACGGCGGTGATTTTGTCCTGCGGGCAGAGGGCGGCGTTTTCGGCGCTGCCGCCGTTGAGGATGTGGGTGAGGACGGCGTGGTCGGTTTTTTGCGTGAAACGGGCGCCGAGGTCGGCGGCGGGTTCGGGCGGGGCGATGGGTGCGCCGATAAGGCCGCCGCCGTGGCTGCGGGGCAGGGGGGCGTATTGCAGGCCGATGCCGACGGTGTGCAGGCAGTCGGCGAGGGGGAGTTCGTCTGTGGTGTACAAGGCCATCTGAAAGAAGTCGGCGAGGTCGAGGCCGGTGATTTCTTGGCAGCGGGTTTGCCATTGTTGTTCTTCTATGCCACGTTGGGTGGCGAGCCAGTCGCGGTAGAGTTGCCGCATGACGGTGTCGAGGGAGTGGGCGCCGCTGCTTTTTTGCCGGATGAGGAGGTCGAGGCAGAGGGCGGCGAGGGCGCCTTGCTGGTAGTAGCTGACGAGGGCGTTGGGGGCGTTTTCGTCGGCTTTGTAGTATTTGTGCCAGGCGGTGTAGGAGGATTGGGCGAGGGTTTGTTTCAGACGGCCTTTGTTTTGGCGTACGCGGGTGATGTTTTTGGCCAGGAGGGTGAGGTAGTTTTCAGGGGGAATGACGCGGCTGCGGGCGAGGATGAGGTCGTCGTAGTAGGCGGTGATGCCTTCGAATGCCCAGAGTTGTTCGGTGTGGTTTTCGCGCTCAAGGTTGTAGGGGGCGAAGGCGGCGGGTTTGACGGATTTGACGTTCCAGGCGTGGAAGTATTCGTGTGAGAAGAGGCCGAGCAGTTCGGTGTAGGCGGGGTTGGCGTCGGTAAGGCCGTGCGGCGGCAGGCTGTTGCGGTCGGCGTGCAGGGCGGTGCTGCTGCGGTGTTCGAGGCCGCCGTAGAGGTTGTCGCCGAGGTGGAGGAGGAAGAGGTATTCGGCAAACGGGGAGGGGGCGGGGAAGAGGGCGAGCTGGGTTTCGCAGATGCGCTTTACGTCGTCGCGCAGGCGTTGGCGATCGAAGTCGGGGTAGTGGCCGCTGAGGACGATGCGGTGGGGGATGCCGTGTGCTTGGAATGCGATGGTTTCGATGTATCCGAGTTCGATGGGGTGGTCGATGAGTTCGCCGTAGGAGGCCGTCTGAAAGGTGTTTTTGCCGACGGCAGGCAGGGTGGTGGCGGTCTGCCAGTTTTCGGGCAGGTTTTCGAGGACGAGGGTTTGGGTTTCGTTCAGACGGCCTTCGAGGGCGAAAAGGAGACAGGCGCCGTCGAAGAAGCCGCGTTCGGCGGTGAGGTAGGAGGCGCGCACGGAGAGGTCGTAGGCGTAGACGGTGTAGCGGATGCGCCACTCGCCTTCGAGGGCTTCGGTCTGCCAGGTGTTTTTGGCGGTTTGCCGCAGGGCGGCGGGGCGGCCGTTGTGTTCGGCGTGTATTTCGACGATGTGGCGGGCGAAATCGCGGATGGTGTAGCTGCCGGGCACCCAGTTGGCGAGTTTTAACACGGCGGATGTGGCGGCGTTTTGGGTGAAGGTGAGGGTGATGTGCCAGTAATGGGCTTTGGGTTCGGGGCTGAGGGTGTGGGTAATCATGATGAAAATTTAATGGCTCAATAGGATTGGGCAATGTTAAAAATTAATTGATTGGTGTCAAATCATAAATTAGTTAAAATCTATAACCTTGTAAAGTGTATGGGAATTTAGCGTAAATATTGCCGCTTTGCCTTGAGGGCGGGCTTTCTTTTCCGCTTTCCAGCCATTATGGCAGCGTGCAAACAGGCTGCCAAGCGGCGGATTCCCGGTATGCTTGGTTCGGCAAAACGGCCGTCTGAAAAAGGTGGCCGGAGCAAATTGATGGAAAAACGGCTTTGCGCGGCGGGTTTCGGCGTGCCGCAGAATCGACCGGATTTATTTTCCGTGTTTAATGGAGACTTTCATGGAAGCGCAAACTTATAACTACAAAGTGGTGCGGCAGTTCGCCGTCATGACTGTAGTTTGGGGGATTGTGGGCATGCTGGTCGGCGTCATCGCCGCCGCGCAGCTTTTCTGGCCCGCACTCAATCTGTCTGAAATCGGCCCGTGGTTCCACTTCGGCCGCATCCGTCCGCTGCATACCAATGCGGTGATTTTCGCCTTCGGCGGCTGCGGTCTGATCGGTACGTCTTACTATGTGGTGCAGCGTACCTGCAACACCCGTCTCTTCGGCGGCTGGCTACCCGCATTCACGTTTTGGGGCTGGCAGGCCGTGATTCTGGCCGCCGCTGTCAGCTTCCCGATGGGTTGGACGCAGGGTAAGGAATACGCCGAGCTGGAATGGCCGATCGATATTCTGATTACGCTGGTGTGGGTGGCCTATGCCGTGGTGTTCTTCGGCACGATTGCCAAACGCAAAATCAAGCATATCTATGTGGCAAACTGGTTCTATGGTGGTTTTATTCTCGCCGTCGCCCTCTTGCACATCGTCAACAACCTCAGCCTGCCGGTCGGCCCGATGAAATCGTATCCGATTTATTCCGGCGCCATCGATGCGATGGTGCAGTGGTGGTACGGCCATAACGCCGTGGGCTTCTTCCTGACCGCAGGCTTCCTCGGCATGATGTACTACTTCGTACCCAAGCAGGCAGGCCGTCCCGTTTATTCCTACCGCCTCTCCGTCGTCCACTTCTGGGCGCTGATTTTCACCTATATGTGGGCGGGTCCGCACCATCTGCACTACACCGCGCTGCCCGACTGGACGCAGTCTGTCGGCATGGTTTTGTCGCTGATTCTTTTCGCACCCTCCTGGGGCGGCATGATCAACGGCATCATGACCCTCTCCGGCGCGTGGGGCAAACTGCGCACCGACCCGATTCTGAAATTCCTCATCGTTTCCCTGTCCTTCTACGGTATGTCCACCTTTGAAGGCCCGATGATGTCGATCAAAACCGTCAACGCCCTGAGCCACTACACCGACTGGACGGTCGGCCATGTACACGCCGGCGCGCTCGGCTGGGTGGGCTTCGTGACCATCGGTTCGGTCTACTACATGATTCCCCGCTTGTTCGGCCAAAAAGAAATGTACAGCACCAAACTCATCGACGCGCACTTTTGGGTCGCCACCCTCGGCGTCGTCCTCTACATCGCCTCGATGTGGATTGCCGGCGTGATGCAGGGTCTGATGTGGGGCGCGCTCAACGAAGATGGCACGCTGACCTACGCCTTCGTGGAAGGTGTGAAAGAAAGCATGCGTTTCTATGTCATCCGTTTTTCAGGCGGCCTTCTCTACCTGAGCGGCATGTGCATCATGGGCTACAACGTTTACCGTACCATCATGAACGGCAAACCGGTTGAAGCGGAAATCCCCGCCGTGGCCGAAGCGCAGCACCATTAATATAAGAAAGACGGACTACCAAAAATGAAACTGCAACAATTAGTCGAAGAAAAAGTCGGCGTCCTCATCGTGTTTACCCTGCTGGTGGTCAGCGTGGGTCTGCTGATCGAAGTCGTCCCACTGTTCTTCTCTCCGGCGGTTACCAAACCGATCGAAGGAGTCAAACCTTACAATGCCCTGCAAGTGGCCGGACGCGACATCTACGTGCGCGAAGGCTGCTACAACTGCCACTCGCAGATGATCCGTCCCTTCCGTGCCGAAACCGAACGCTACGGCCACTACTCCGTGGCCGGAGAATCGGTTTACGACCGTCCCTTCCAATGGGGTTCCAAACGCACAGGTCCCGATTTGGCGCGTGTCGGCGGCCGCTATTCCGACGAATGGCACCGCATCCACCTGCTGAACCCGCGCGACGTCGTGCCCGAGTCCAACATGCCCGCCTTCCCCTGGCTGGCGCGCAACAAAGTCGATCCGGCACAGGTTGTCGCCCACATGAAAGGCCTCAAAGCTTTGGGTACGCCCTACACCGACGAAGAAATTGCCAAAGCTCCCGAAGAGCTGAAAGACAAATCCGAATTGGAAGCGGTAATCGCCTACCTGCAGGGTTTGGGCTTGGCCTTGAAAAACGTAAGGTAACACCATGGACGTTAACTGGGCGCGCAGCCTGTTTACCGTAGCGGTATTCGTCAGCTTCATGCTGGTTCTGTACATCGTTCTGAACAAGCGCAACAAAACCAACTACGACGAAGCGTCGCGCAGCATCATCGACGACGACGACACCCCGCACGGCAGCGGTAACGACAACGACAGTCCCGCCCGTTAACCCGTGGCACGGAGCTAAAAACAATGAACACAACATCCCATTTCACCAGTGATTTCTGGAACTACTACATCATCGGCATCATCGTCCTCAGCTTTATCGGCCTGATTTGGCTTCTGCTGTCGCAGAACAAAGTCAAGCCCCTGCCCAAAGGCGAAGACGTCAAAACCACCGGCCACGACTGGGACGGCATTGAGGAATACAACAACCCCATGCCCCGCTGGTGGTTCTACCTCTACATCCTCACCTGGCTGTTCGGCATCGGCTACCTCGCCCTCTACCCCGGTCTCGGCGACTTCAAAGGCCTGCGCAACTGGACCAGCGTCGGCGAATACCGTGCCGAAGTGGACGCGGCCAAAGCCAAATACGGCGCCATCTACGCCAAATACGGCAAAATGTCCGTAGAAGACACCGCCAAACAGTCTGAAGCCCGCACCATCGGCAAAAACCTGTTCGACACCTACTGTATCCAGTGCCACGGCTCCGATGCCAAAGGCTCGCGCGGCTTCCCTAACCTCACCGACGCCGACTGGCTCTACGGCGGCACTCCGGAAAAAATCCAGGAAACCATTACCAAAGGCCGCACCGGCATCATGGCCTCCTGGGGGCCCAAACTCGGCGAAGAAGGCGTGAAAGACGTTGCCAACTACGTCCTCTCCCTGTCCAAACCCGAAGAACAATACGACGCCGAACGCGCCGAACGCGGTAAAGTCCTGTTCAACGGCCCGCCCGCCAACTGCTTCACCTGCCACGGCGACAAAGGCCAGGGCGTCCGCGGCCTCGGCCCCAACCTCACCGACGATGTATGGCTGTGGGGTGGCACGCAGAAAGCCATTATCGAAACCGTCACCAACGGCCGCCACAACCAAATGCCCGCTTGGGAAGGTTTCCTCGATAAAGACAAAATCCACCTGCTGACCGCCTACGTTTGGGGCTTGTCGCACAAAGACGGCAAAGCGCTGAAAACCGACAGCGAAAACGAACTGGGCAAAAAAGCCGCCGCAGCTGCCGCGGCCGAGCCGAAAAAAGCCGAACCCGCACCTGCTCCTGCCGCAGCCGCTCCCGAAGCCGCCGCTTCCGCTCCTGCCTCAGAAAGCAAACCCGCGGAAACCGCCGCCGCCAAGCCCGAACAGGCCGCCGCGCCTGCGGCCGACGGCAAAAAAGTGTTCGACGGCCTGTGCTTCGGCTGCCACGGCGCGAACTCCGCCATTCCCGACACCCCGCGCATCACCCACAAAGACGAATGGGCGCCGCGCATCAAAAAAGGCAAAGACACCCTGTTCAAACACGCCATCGAAGGCTTCACCGACAAAGGCATGATGCCCGCCAAAGGCGGCAACACCGCCCTCTCCGACGACGAAGTCAAAGCGGCCGTAACCTATATGGTGAACGAATCCGGCGGCAAATTCTAAACACCGCCCGAAGGCAAACAAAAAAGGTATGCACAAAGAGCATACCTTTTTTCTGCTTTAAGGCCGTCTGAAAGCCTCATTCCCGGCTTTCAGACGGCCTTTGGGTATTCGTAAATCAGTCCGTTGGCGCTGTCGGTGCAACAGCAAAACGGTTGAAAAGGGGCGTAAGTAACAAAATGGAGGCTAAGTCTAAGGCTTAACCGAGAAATAATCCTGAATAAACCTAACCTTATTCTTTCCATTCATCCCGTGATGACACGCCAAAAGCCGTTTCATGTCCGAGAACGTGCCGTCAAGCAGATTGGTCGTATTCGGAATGCACAAATCAGGATAACGCTCAAACACAAACAAATAAGCCAAATTCCGTAATACGCACTCCTGATGTTCTTGTGTGTGTAATGCGATTTGCCTGTTTCAGGGTTAAAGGTGCGTTCGTTCAAATAGTTTTGGTACTGCTCAAACCACGTTTGCAGATTATGTTCAAAATCGGATTGCCTACTGTTTTTCAACGTCAATGCCAACCGCCATAGCGCTTTGCCCGCATCGGTTTTCGGGTTGCGCGTCAAATAGCGGCTGACGGTTTTAACCTGATGAAACTGGCACAGCTGTACGAGAATGTCGTCAAACATCTGCGGCGGACCGCATCTGCCGTCGCAGACAGCACTTGGGGATTGAGCCGCTTGCCGCCGTCAAACTGCCTGCCGCAGGTGTGGCATTTGTAGCGTTGTCTGGCGTTTCGGCAGCCGTTCTTTTTGATTTGTTTTGAGCCGCAAAAAGGGCATTTTTTGTGTTTAAAGCCTTTGAACCTCTTTAAAGCTTTAATAGAATAAGGCTTACGGGAATTTTTAGCCTCTATTTTGTTACTTACGCCTCCAAAGACAAAAGGCCGTCTGAAACCCGGAATCGGGTTTCAGACGGCCTTTACGTTTCAAACCTGTTTAGAACGACATTTTCAGGCTGCCGTAGAAGGCGCGGCCGGGTTCGTTGTAGGTTTGCGCGCTGGTATTGTTGCCGCTGCGGTAGAGCTGTTTGTTGAACAGGTTGTTGATACCGACGCGGGCGTTGAGGTTTTTGTTGAAACGGTAGCTTGCGTTGATGCCGACCAAACCGTAGGGGCTGACATCCTCGTTCGATAAACCCCCTTCAACTTTTTCCTTGTTAATCAAAACGACACTGCGCGGTTTTTGCTTGCCGTAGTAGGTGACGTTAAGGGCGGCGTCGAATTTTTCGGTCGGCTGCCAGTTCAGGCTGCTGTTGACGGTGTATTTCGGAATCACCGACAGCGGGTTGCCTGTGTCTTTATTCACCGATTTGCGCATATAGGTGAAGTTGGTCGTCCATTTCAAGGTACTGTGCAGAGGCAGGGTCAGGTTGCCTTCAAAGCCTTCCACCAGCGCCTTTTTCGCATTCGTCCATTGGTAAAGGTGGGCGAATACATCTGCGGTATTTCCATTCGGCAGGGTCACGGTGTTTTTACTGACGGCAAGAGTATCGTCACCGGCAACGATTTTGTTGCGGTAATCGTTGTGGAAGTAGGCCAGCGAAGCCAGATAGCCGTTGCGGGCGAAATCGAAGCCGATTTCTTTGTTCAGGCTGGTTTCGGGTTTCAGATTGGCATTGCCCATCAGATAACAGTGCGTATTGCCTGCCGTACCGATTTTGCACCCCTGGCCGCGTGTATAAAGGATGTAGTTGGGGTTGCTTTGGTATAGGTTGGGCGCTTTGTAGGCGCGGGCGATACCGCCTTTGATGTTCCAGCCATCGCCGATGCGCTGTACGAAGTTGAATGCGGGACTCCAATTTCCACCCGATTTGCTGTTGTGGTCGAAGCGCAGGGCGGGAATCAGCTTGGTGCTGCCGCCGTTGAGTTTGATATGGTCTTCAACGTAAACAGCAAAGTTGTTTTGTTTGTTTAAACCGTTTCTGTTTTCATGCAAACCGTCGAAACGGTCTGTAGTTTCGATTTGTATCGGTTTTTGCATTCCAGGAACTTTGAAAGTATAGCCGCCTTTATCTTTAAAACCCTGTCTCATAGAAGAACCGTCATCCAATTTGTCACGTGTGTATTCCGTGCCGATTGTAACGACGTGTTCGCCGCCCAGTTTGAACGGGATGTTGGCTTCGGCGGCGAAGCGGCCGGTTTTCAGAGTGCTTTCGGTAAACCTTTTGTCCTTTTCGTATTGACCTTCCGGGCCGCCCTGCAAACCTTCCACCAGATGTTCGTTTTCGGTGCGGTCGAACTGGGCGGTGACTTTGGTGTCGCCCCAGTTCCAAACGCCTTCGTGAACGAGTGCGCTGCTGGTGCGTTTGAGGATGGCGGTTTCTTCGCCGTAGAGCGATTTGGTAAAGTCGTTCGGGTTGTTGTTTTGGTTGTCGCCCGCGTAGATATTGCCCTGGCGGCTGTACATGGTGTCCCAGGTCAGGGTTTGCTCGGGCGTGATGCGCCAGGCGAGGCGGCTGGCGAGGTCGCGGTTGCGTACGCCGTCACGGCCTGCGCCGGTCAAAACGCGGCGTTGGCCGGAGCTGGTGTAAATAACAGTCGGTTCATTGATGTCTGCCGCGTCGGCGTCGGTTTTGTTCAGGCTGCCGTAGAGGCGGAAGCCGATCTTGTCTTGGACAACGGGGCCGCTGACGTTAAAGCCGATGCGGTTGGTTTTGCCTTCTTTGCTGTCCTGCGGGCGGTTGGTGAACAGGTTCAGCGAGCCGTGCCATTCGCTGCTGACTTTTTTGGTGACGATGTTCACCACGCCGCCGGCCGCGCCCGAGCCGTAGCGGGCGGCTGCCGGGCCGCGCAGCACGCTGATGGATTCGATTTCTTCGGGCGGCACCCAGTTGCTGTCGCCGCGCGTGTTGCGCTCGCCGCGCCAGCTGTAGCGCTCGGCGTTGCGCGAGGTGACGGGGCGGCCGTCGATCAGGATTAAGGTGTTTTCCGGCCCCATGCCACGGATGTCGATCTGGCGTTTGTTGCCGCGCTCGCCCGAGGCGGTGTTGCCGGTGAGGTTGGCACCGGGCATGGTGCGCACGATGTCGGAGATGTCGTTTACCGCAGGGCGGGTTTCCAAGTCTTTGGCGGTGATACGCGACACGCCCAGCGATTGTTGCAGCTGGCGCTGGGCGCTGACATAGACGGTTTCCAGTTCGCCGCCTTCGTCAGCGGCGGTGTCGGCCTGCGCGAAAGCGGCGGCAAGCGCCAGCGGCAGCACGGCCAGGGCGGAATGGGGGAAAGAATGGTGTTCCATCGGAGCTCCTTAAAATATTATGTAAAGCAAAATTTACAAAGGCGGACTATAAAGGACAGACACGCCGCTGCCAACCAAAACAGGAACAAATCACATTATTTTCTCCTGCTGTCGGCAGAATGCAACAAGGCCGTCTGAAACGGCATACGCGGGAAAGCGGCCGCGCCGCGCCATGGCAAACGGATTATTTGCTATACTCCGCGTTCTGCAAACGACACACTCTATGGAAAACACCGTCATGAACATCCGATCCGCCGCCCTCGCTGCCGCCGTCCTCCTCGCGCTGGCCGCCTGCGACACCAAAGTCAATAACCCGCAATCCGCCGACGCGCCTGCTGCCGCTTCCGAAGCAGCCTCCGAAGCGCCCGCTCCCGCCGCCTCGGCACAAACGCTCACCAGCCGCGACGGCGCGGTCAGCATTGCCGTTACCGGCAATTTCCAAGACCAAAGCGGCAACGCCGGGCTGCTGCCCGAAGGCACCAGCGCCGAAGAAGTGACGCTGCTGCAACGTGACGAAGACGCTGACATCACGCTCTCGGTTATCGATTTGGGCAAACCCGCCAAACCCGCCAAAGAATACTATGCCGGTTTGACAAGCGCCTTGCAGGCGGCGGGTTTGGCCGACCTGAAAGCGGGCGCGGCCACCGAAAACCGCATGGACTATTCCTTCACGCAGGCTGACGGCAGCAGCGAAAACTGCATCGCTATCTACCATCCCGAAAATCTCTACACCGTCTGCGCCAACAGCGCCACCGCGGGCAACGCCCGTCTGGCCGAAGCGCTCAAAGACGTGAAGCTGCTGAAAAAGGCCATGTAAGGCCGTCTGAAACGCCAAAAGGCCGTCTGAAAAGTTTTCAGACGGCCTTTTTGTCTTTGCGTACGGATGCGGGTTCTTACAAAAAGCCGATAATCAGCGACGTCATGGACAGCGATTTGCCGACGATTTCGTCGTTGAAAAATTCCAGCGGCTCTTTTTCTCCGCGCAGGGCAAGGGCGTAGAGCAAGGGATAGAAGCAGCGGCGGTCGTGCAGCGCCTGACGGATGGCGACGGGGTAGTTTTCCTCGTCGAGCAGGCGGTCGTAACGGCGACCGTTTGCCCATTTGTTAATCAGCTCGCGCGCCAGATCCGCCCACGGATAGGCGTTGCCCGGGCGGTCGGGGTGCTGCCAGTCCTGCAACTGCGGATTGGAAACGGTGTGGCCGGTGGCGACAACAAGCACGCCTTCTTTACGCAGCGGCGCGAGTTTGGCGGCCAAATCGAAATGTCCCTGCGCGTTCAGACGGCGGTCGAGGCTGAGTTGGACGACGGGAACGGAAGCGTCGGGAACCAGGCGTTTGAGCACCGTCCATGCGCCGTGGTCGATGCCGCGCTGCGTGTCGGCCTCCGCCCCCAGCAGCGTGCAGACGCGTTCGGCCAGCTCCGGGCTGCCTGCGGCGGGATAGCGGACTTCGTGCAGCTCGGGCGGGAAGCCCGAAAAATCGTGCAGGGTGGGCGGCTCGGCGGCGGCGGTGACGCGACTGCCTTCCGTTACCCATTGCGAAGAAACGCACAGCACGGCGCGGATTTCGCCGTCGAACTCGTCGAGCAGCTCGTCGCCGTAGTTTTGCCACTCTTCCGTGTAGGCATTGTCGCGCACGGCATTGAGCGGGCTGCCGTGGGCAACGAAGAGTACGGGCAGTTTCATAACATTCTCCTGTGCGAAGGGGCGCAGATGATAGGCCGCGGCGGCGGTTTGGGCAAGCGCGCGCTTTCAGACGGCCTGCCGCAGCCTGTATAGTGAGTCAAAATAAAAAAGATACAAGGCAGCAAGCCGCAGACAGTACAGGTAGTACGACAAGGCGCAGCAACGCCGTAGATTTTTTATTTTGGCTCACTATACAATGCCGCGTTTTCCGACTGACGGCACACACGAAAGACCCCATGAAAGCGATGATACTGGCCGCCGGGCGCGGCGAAAGAATGCGCCCGCTCACCGACACCACGCCCAAGCCCCTGTTGCAGGTCGGGCGCGAGCCCCTTATCGGCTGGCACCTGCGCCGCCTCAAAGCCGCGGGCATCGAAGAAATCGTGATCAATCATGCCTGGCTCGGCCGCCAAATCGAAGAGCGTTTGGGCAGCGGCGCGGACTACGGCGTCTCCATCGCCTACTCGCCAGAAGGCGGTCAGGGTTTGGAAACCGCGGGCGGCATCGCCACCGCCCTGCCGCTGCTGGGGAACGAACCGTTTTTGGTCGTTAACGGCGACGTGTTCACCGACATCGACTTCGCCGCCGCGCACCAGGCCGAAACCCTGCTTTCAGACGGCCTCGCCCACCTCTGGCTCACCGCCAACCCGCCGCACCATCCCGAAGGCGATTTCGTCCTGCGACAAGACGGGCGCGTGCACAGCGAAGGCGAAGGCGTGCGTCTGACCTTCAGCGGCTGCGGCCTCTACCGCCCCGAACTCTTCGCCGCCACGCCGCCGCACCAAGCGGCCAAACTCGCGCCGCTGCTGCGCCTTGCCATGACGCAAAACCGCGTCGGCGGCACGCACCATACGGGATTGTGGCTCGACGTCGGCACACAGGAGCGGCTGGAAGAAGCGCGGCGTCTGGCGGCAGATTGCCAAATATAAGCCGCCGTCGGTGCGGATTAAACGGACAGAGGCCGTCTGAAAACCCCCGAACGGGATTTCAGACGGCCTCCCGCCTTTTACGCCCCGTCCGTAAAGGGTTTCGTTTCGCGGGCGCTCCATCCGCCGATACGGTTTCGCTGCTTCGTCCCAATTAACAGGACAAATGTCCTGCCGCATATTTTTGCAACGCAGGCAACGGCCAATCTTTTACCGCCTACGCCGCCGTCGGCGCACGAAAAACCGACGGCGGCCGCCTGAAAGCCCCGAACGGGATTTCAGACGGCCTCCTGCCTTTTGCGCCCCGTCCGCAGGCGTTTTCGCGGCGCGGGTATTTCCGCCGCCAATACACCCGCCCGATGCGGAACGGCGCGGGTCGGCAAACGCCGCCGCCCGTTCCCCGCCCCGTTTTCAGACGGTCTGCCCTCTGCGGCTGCCCGCGTTTCTGCTACACTCCGCGCTCTTTTACGGAGGGCGCGCGATGCGTTTTGTTTTTTCGCTGCCGGTTTGGGCGGTGCTGGCAGACATGGTTTACACCTTTATATTGAACGTGATGCAGAGCGTGGCGCTGGGGCAGCGCAAAACCGCGCCCGCCGACGGCCTGCCCGTGTCGCCCGAAATCGCTTTCAACGGCTTGCAGGTGCTGGCCAACGGCGGCATGGTGCTGGTGGTCGGCTTCGGCCTGCTGGTACTGCTGCGGCTCAACCGCACCGTGCCGCGCGGCGAGGCCGTGCCCGTCGGCGTGTTTTCCACGCTGGGTCTGCTGGCCGTGCTGGCGTTTTCGCTGACTTCGGTGTGGCAGTGGGGCTGGGCGCTGCTGCGGCTGGCAGGCGGCGAGCCTGTGGTGTCGGCGGCCAACCCGCGCTACCTCGCCGTGGCCGCCTGCCTGCCCTTTGTCGCGCTGCTGTGCCTGTGGCGGCTGGCGGGCTGGTACCGCATCGCCAAACGGCACGCGGCCGTCGACGTGTCGGCGGACATCGGGCGGAACGGTTTCTAACCCGCCGCGCCGCAAGGCACAAAGGCCGTCTGAAAAAACCTTTTCAGACGGCCTCTGTGCTTTCAGACGGCCTCGATATGGCAAACCGTGCCCGTATGCCGTAGGGCGTGTTGCGCAGCAACGCACGCGGTTTCCGAATCCCAAAGGCCGTCTGAAAGACGCCTGTCCGACAAACAGAGCAGTAGGTCAGACATTTATGCTCGACAAATTCCCTTTGCAAAGTTCGGGCATAAATGCCCGAACTACGGATTGCAACAGAACAAAAGGCCGTCTGAAAGGGTTTTCAGACGGCCTCAATTTGTTTTTTAAACGGCCTAACGCGCTTCCTGTCTGCGTATCAGCCACACCGCCCAAACGGCGAAGATCAGGGTGGGCAGCACGGCGGCGATAAAGGGCGGGATGCCGTAGAGCTGGCTGGTGAAGCCGAACAGGCGTCCGGCGAAGTGGAAGGCGAGGCCGAGGCAGATGCCGCCGAAGAGTTTCAAGCCCATATTGCCGTGGCGTGTCGATTGCGGAGTGAAGGCCAGGGCGACGAGTGCCATGACGACGGTGGCGACGGGGTACATGAGTTTGCGCCACCATTCGATGCGGTAGAGGTCGGTTTTCTGGCGGTTGTCTTCGAGGTGGGCGATGTAGGAGGTCAGCGCGGTGACAGACATTTGGTTGGGGCTGACGAGGAGGACGTCGAGCAGGCCGCTGCGGATGTCGGCCTGCCAGTTTTCGCTGTCGTGCCGCTCGGTGCGCACGCGCTCTTTTTCGAGGATGCTGCGACGGACGTTCTGCAGATGCCATGTGCCGTCGGCGGCAACTGTGGCGGCGTCGGCCTGCCAGCTTTCGGCCAGTTGGAAGGCGTCGTTGAGGCGGAAGGCTTTGATGCCGCGCAGGCTTTGGTCGGGCAGCATTTCGCGCACGTTGACGATGGTGCTTTTTTCTTTAATCCACAGGCCTTCGGCGCCGGTGCTGATGCGGCCGTTTTTGGCGGTGGTTTTCAGGTTTTCGGCGTAGCGGTTGGCGGCGGGTGCGGCGAATTCGCCGAGGGCGGCGGTGGCGCAGGCGAATATCAGGCCGAAGGCTAAGAGGATAGCGATGAGGTTTTTGCTGCTCATGCCGCTGGTTTTGATGATGGTGAGTTCACTGTTGGCAGCGAGGCGGCTGAGGGCGGCGAGGCCGCCGATTAAGACGGCCAGCGGCATCATTTGGTAGGCGTGGTCGGGGATTTGCAGCAGGACGTATTGCAGCATTTTGGCGCCGTTGTAGCTGCCTTCGCCGATGCCGCCTGCTTCGGCGACGACGTCGAAGAAGCTGTACAGGGCCAGCAGGGCAAACATGGCGTAGAGGCTGGTGACGCTCAGTTGCCGGATGAGGTAGCGGGTGATGAGTTTCATGGTTTGCTGCCTTTCAGGGCGGCTTTGAGCATGCGGGCAAAGGGTTGCGCGGGCAGGGAGCGGACGCGCAGTAGGAGGAGGGCGGCGGCAAGCATCAGCAGGTGCAGGGGGAGAAATCCTGCCCAGAAGCCGATTTTGCCGTTTTCAACGGCTTTGCGCAGGAAGGTGAGGCCGTTTTGGTAAATGAGGAAAAAGCCTATGGCAAACAGGATGTTGTAGGTGTGGCCGGTGCGCGGGTTGAAGTAGGACAGGGGGACGGCGAGGATGCAGAGGATGAGGGCGGCCAGCGGCAGGCTAAGGCGCCACATGAGTTCGGCGCGGTATTGCGGGTTGTCGCTGCCGATGAGGTTGGCGGTGGGGATGGTGCGGCGGTGGTCGATGGGGTTGATGATTTTCGGGGTGGCGCTGATGACGAGGCTGAGGCGCTCGAAGCCGACGCGGTTGTAATCGGCTTCGCCGGGGATGCCGCTGTAACGGTAACCCTGCGTCAGTTCGAGCGTGCGTTTGTGGTCGTTGAGGGCGAAGCGGCCTTCTTTGGCGAAGACGACGTTTTCCCGTCCTTTACTATCCTGCTCGCGCAGAAAGAGGTTTTTCATGACGCCGGATTCGGTGTCGAAGGTTTCGACGAAATACACGCGGCCGTTGCGTTTGCCCAGCGTGCGGAACTCGCCTTCTTCCACCAGCGACAGTTCCTGTTTCTGCTTCAAAAGCTCGGCAAACTCGCGGCTGCGCAGCTCCGCCCACGGCAGAACGGAAAGCTGCATCACGGCAATCAGCACGGCAAAGGGCAGGGCGAAGGCAAGCACGGGACGCAGCCATTGTTTCAGCGACAGGCCGCAGGAGAGCCACACCGACATCTCGCTGTCGCGCCAAAAACGCGTGAGCACGGCGAGGGTGGAAATATAGGCGGTGAGTACCAGCAGAAGCGGCGTCATGCCCAGCGTCCAGAAGCCGATCAGCGCGGCGACGGCGTCCACCGCCACGCGCCCGTCGGCGGCACGGCCGAGCAGGTTGACGGCCTGCGTGGACACCAGCACCGCCAGCACCACGGCGAAAATGCCGACGGCGGCGAGGGTGAGTTCTTTAATGAAGTTTTGGCGGTAAATCATAAACGCATTATCGGCAAAGGCCGTCTGAAAAGGCGCGGCGGCGGTTTCAGACGGCCTGAATGATGGAGTACAATCCCGCCCGTTTTCACAGCAACCGACAGGAAATTAGGAAAATGGAATTTATCACAAAAGCCGAATCTTTGCAGCCGCAGGCCGCAGGCGCGGCGCTCTATATCGTCCGCGAAAACCTCCCCGCCGCCGCAGGCGAAACCGCCGCCCTGCTGCTTGCTTCGCTGGAAAACGGCGAAACTTTTGCCGCCGCGCAAACCGTGTCCGAAGGCAAACTGCGCGCTGTTGCCGTCTGCCGCCCTGCTGCCTTCGCCCGCGCCGAACTCGAAAAAGCCGCCGCCGAAGCCGCTGCCTGGGCGCAGAAGCAGGAAAGCGTTGCCGTCGACTTGTCCGCACTGGATGCCGCCGAAGCCGCGTCGGCCGCCGAAACGCTCGCCCTCACCATCGGCGCGGCGGTTTACCGTTTCGACCGCTTCAAAAAAGAAGCCAAACCCGCCAAGCTGCAAAGCGCCGCTTTTTACGCCCTCGAACACGCCGCTGCCGTTCAGACGGCCTTAGCCGCCGCCGAAGCCACCCTCTACGGCATCAACCTGTGCAAAGACCTCGGCAATACCGCCCCCAATGTCTGCACCCCGCAATACCTCGCCGAAACTGCCAAAACCGAAGCCGAGAAATTCGGCGCAACAGCGAAAATCCTCGATAAAGAATACATCCGCGAAAACATGGGCGCGTTTTGGTCTGTTGCCAAAGGCAGCGTGCAAGACCCCTATCTGATCGAGCTGCGCTGGGAAGGCGCGTCCGACCCCGCCGCCGCGCCCGTCGTCCTCGTCGGCAAAGGCATCACCTTCGACTCCGGCGGCATCTCCCTCAAACCCGGCGAAGCAATGGACGAAATGAAATACGACATGTGCGGCGCGGCCAGCGTCATCGGTGCATTCGTTGCCGCCGCCAAAGCCAGGCTTCCCATTAACCTCATTGCCGTCGTTCCCACCTGCGAAAATATGCCCGACGCCGGCGCGAGCAAACCCGGCGACATCGTCACCGCCATGAACGGCACCACCATCGAAATCCTCAATACCGACGCCGAAGGCCGCCTCATCCTCTGCGACGCCCTCACCTACGCCGCACAATTCGAGCCTGCCGCCCTGGTTGACGTCGCCACCCTCACCGGCGCCTGCATCATCGCCCTCGGCCACACCGCCAGCGGTCTGCTGGCCAACAACCAGGAGCTGGCCGACCAACTCCTCGCCGCCGCCCGCGCCACCAACGACAAAGCCTGGCAGCTTCCCCTGTTCCCCGAATACAAAGAACAGCTCAAATCCAACTTTGCCGACCTGCAAAACATCGGCGGTCGCCCCGCCGGCACCATCACCGCCGCCGCCTTCCTGTCGCACTTCACCGAAACCCACCCGTGGGCGCACCTCGACATCGCCGGCACCGCCTGGAAATCCGGCAAAGAAAAAGGCGCCACCGGCCGCCCCGTCCCCCTGCTGCTGGAATTCCTGCGCGGCAGAGCGTAAACCCCTTCCGCAACACAAAAGGCCGTCTGAAAACCCGATTAAAGGTTTTCAGACGGCCTTTCCCATTTTCAGTTTGCGCATTGCAAAGCGCCCGCAGCCTGTCGGAATGTTTGGAGGCGCGTGCGTCGCAAGGCACACCCCGCCTGTGACAAAAAGGCCGTCTGAAAACCATAAACAGGTTTTCAGACGGCCTCCACCCTGCAAAACTCATCCGGCAAACGGCGCGATGTTCACCGCTTCGCCGCAGGCATCGGACAACACTTCCGAGAGCACGGCGAAAAATTCGCGCTTATCGCGCGTGGCGAGCCATTGCCCGCCCTGTTCGGCGAAATGGTAGCCGCCGCTTTTGGCCGCGATCCACAATTCCTGATTGGGCGTGTGGCGGTTCACCACCACCTGCGTGCCGTCCTCCGCCTCAATGGTGAGCACATTGCCCGCGCGCTGGCAGTCGAAATCCGAGCCGCCGCCGTCGATTTCGTCTTCTATATAGGCAAACAGCGCGTCCGAATGCTGCAAAAATTCACTTTCCGTCATCATTTGCTTTGTCAGATTGGGTTAAAATGGTGCGCATCTTGCCACAGGAAACGCAAAAAAACCATGAAAACCCCCGTCGCGGCCGCACTGGCCGCCTTTCTGATGCTGGCCGCCTGCGGCTTCAAAGGCGATCTCTACCTGCCCAAAGAAAACGACAAAGCGGGCTTCGGCGCGGTGCAGACCGGCCTGAAAAAAACCGCCCGCCCCGCCAAAACACCCGCACAATCCACGGAAACCCGACCATGACCCTGCGCTGCGAAAACCTCAGCTACACCGGGCTGGCCGAACGCTACGGCACGCCGCTCTACGTTTACAGCCAAGCCGCCCTCGACCAGGCCTTTTCCGCCTACCAAACCGCCTTTGCCGCCCTTAATCCCCTGGTCTGCTACGCCGTCAAAGCCAACGGCAATCTGGCCGTTATCCGCCGTTTCGCCGAATTGGGCAGCGGCTTCGACATCGTTTCGGGCGGCGAACTCGCCCGCGTATTGGCCGCAGGCGGCAGCGCGGCGAAAACCATCTTTTCCGGCGTCGGCAAAAGCGCGGCGGAAATCGAGTTCGCCCTCAAAGCGGGCATCAAGTGCTTCAACGTCGAAAGCCTGCCCGAACTGGAGCGCATCAACGCCGTTGCAGGCCGTCTGAACCTGCGCGCGCCCGTTTCCCTGCGCATCAATCCCGACGTGGACGCGCAAACCCATCCCTATATTTCCACCGGCCTGAAAGACAACAAATTCGGCATCGCCATGCGCGACGCCGAAGCCGCCTACCGCCGCGCCGCCGAACTGCCGCACCTGCGCGTCGTCGGCATCGACTGCCACGTCGGTTCGCAGCTCATCAAACTCGACCCGCTTGTCGAAGCCTGCGAACGCATCCTTGCTCTCGCCGACCGCCTCGCCGCGCAGGGCATCGCGCTGCAACATATCGACCTCGGCGGCGGCGTCGGCATCGTCTACCGCGACGAAGACACCCCCGATCTCGCCGCCTACGCCGCCGCCGTCGAAAAACTCGTCGGCAGCCGCAAACTCGGCCTGATACTCGAACCTGGCCGCAGCCTCGTCGGCAACGCGGGCGTTCTGCTCACCCGCGTCGAATACGTCAAACACAACGAAAACAAAAACTTCGTTATCACCGACGCCGCCATGAACGATTTGATGCGCCCCGCCCTCTATCAGGCCTACCACCATATCGAACCTGCCGAAACGCCGTCCGCCGCTCCCTTCGCCGCCGACATCGTCGGCCCGATTTGCGAAACGGGCGACTTCCTCGCCAAAGACCGCAGCATCGCGGCACAGGCGGGCGATTTGCTGGTGGTGCGCAGCGCGGGCGCCTACGCGTCGAGTATGGCGGGCAACTACAACACCCGCCCCCGCGCCGCCGAAGTGCTGGTTTGCGGCAGCCAAGCCCGCTTGGTGCGCCGCCGCGAAACCATCGAAGAAATGCTGGCTAACGAACAGGCATGCCTGAACGCGGCGGGCTGATTGTTGCGGATGTAAAAAGGCCGTCTGAAAGCCCGATTCGGGTGTTTCAGACGGCCTTTACGATGCTCCGCCACCACACCGTGCGATAAAGGTTTGAGGCCGTTCCCGCGTAGGTGGGAATGACATTTCTAAAACCGTAGCGGCGGCCGAACCTCAGCCTCCATTTTGTTACTTACGCCTCTTTGGAGCGTTTTTTAAAACGCTTCGCCGACTTTGACGCCGCCTGCGGTGTCCTGCGGGCTGGCGAGGGCGGCGGTGAGGGCTTGGGCGGCTTGGAAGTCTTCGCTCTGCATGGCGGCGCGTGCCTGTTCGGGGCTGAGGGTGCAGGCGGTGTTTTGCCAGCGGGCGGCGAGAGCGGGGTTGGCGGGGGCTTGGAAGCCGTCGAGCAGTTTATCGGTGAGGTCGGGGCGGTTGCAGACGAGGACGATGTCGCAGCCGGCGGCGAAGGCTTGTGCGGCGCGTTCGCGGATGCCGCCTGCCGCTGCCGCGCCTTCCATGGTGAGGTCGTCGGAAAAGATCATGCCGTCGAAGCCGAGCTGTTGCCGCAGGACGGTTTGCAGCCAGTAGGGGGAGTAGCCAGCGGGCAGCGGGTCGGCGGCGGGGTAGGCGACGTGGGCGGGCATGACGGCGGCCATGCCCTCGGCGGCGAGTTTGGCGAAGGGGACGAGGTCGGCGGCTTCGATTTCGGACAGGGGGCGGGGGTCTTGCGGCAGGGTGTGGTGGCTGTCACCTTCGACGTGGCCGTGGCCGGGGAAGTGTTTGCCGCAGGCTTTCATACCGCCTTGGTTGAGGCCGCGTTGCAGGGCGAGGGCGAGGCGGGTGACGGTGTCGGGATCGGGATGGAAGCTGCGGTTGCCGATAACGGCACATTGTCCCCAGTCCAAATCGAGCACGGGGGTGAAGGAGAGGTCGATGCCGCAGGCAGCCAGTTCGGTAGCGAGAACGCGGCCGACGGTTTGGGCGCAGCGTTCGGCTTCGGCAGGGCTTTGTTCGTCCCAGATGCGGCCGAGGGTACGCATGGCGGGCAGGCGGGTGAAGCCGTCGATAAAGCGTTGGACGCGGCCGCCTTCGTGGTCGACGGCGACGATGAGTTCGGGCCGGCGCAGGGCTTTGATTTCGGCGACGAGTGCGGTGAGTTGTTCTTTGTTTTGGAAGTTGCGGCGGAAGAGGATGACGCCGCCTATGGCGGGGTGGAGCAGGCGGCGTTTTTCTTCTTCGCTGAGGGTATGGGCGGCGACGTCGGCCATGACGGGGCCGCGCGGGAGGTGGGGTTTCATGAAGGGGTTCTTTCGGGGATGCGGGTTGGCCGTAAACGGTTTTCAGACGGCCTCAATGCGGGGCATTGAGGCCGTCTGAAAAGGCTTATTGCAGGTTGAGGGCGAGGAAGATGGTGCTTGTGCCGCGCTGTACCAGCAGGGGGATGTTGTTCCCGGCTGCGGCGATGGCTTTGCGCAGGGCGTCTTCTTCGGTGACTTGGGTTTGGCCGACGGCGAGGATGTAGTCGCCGCGCCGCAGTCCGGCGCGCGCCGCCGCGCCTTCGGCACGCAGCACTTGCAGGCGTTTGCCGTCGGCGGAGGCTTGTTCGGACAGGGTGAGGCCGATGTTTTCGACGGTGAAGCTCTGGCTTTGCAGGCTGTCGCTGCCGTCTGCCGCGCTGCGGCCGCTGCTGCGGCTGCTGTTTTTGTCGGCGTTGTCGAGCAGGATTTTTTGTTCGACGGTTTGGCCGTTGCGCCAGATGGTGAGGGTGATTTCTTTGCCGGGGGCGATGGAGCCGACCATGACGGGCAGGTCGTTGGAGGAAAGGACGTCTTCGCCGTTGACGGAGAGGACGACATCACCCTGTTTGAGGCCGGCGGCGGCGGCCGGGCCGTCGGGCAGGACTTGAGCGATGAGGGCGCCGGCGGGTTTGGCCAGGCCGAAGGATTTGGCGAGGTTGTAGTCCACTTTTTGGATGATGACGCCGAGTCGTCCGCGCTGGACTTTGCCGGTGGTTTTGAGCTGTTCGGCGACGTTCATGGCGACGTCGATGGGGATGGCGAAGGAGATGCCCATGAAGCCGCCGCTGCGGCTGTATATCTGCGAGTTGATGCCGACGACCTGGCCGTTGAGGTTGAAGAGGGGGCCGCCGGAGTTACCGGGATTGATGGCGACGTCGGTTTGGATGAAGGGGGTGTAGCTTTCGTCGGGCAGGCTGCGGCCTTTGGCGGAAACGATGCCGGCGGTAATGCTGTTTTCAAAGCCGAAGGGCGCGCCGATGGCAGCCACCCATTCGCCGGTGCGCAGGGCTTTGACGTCGCCGATTTTGACGGCGGGCAGGTCGGCGGCTTCGATTTTGAGCAGGGCGACGTCGGACTGTTGGTCGGAGCCTATGAGTTTGGCGGGAAATTCGCGTTTGTCGTTGAGGGTGACTTTGATGTTGTCCATGCCGCCGACGACGTGGGCGTTGGTGAGGATGTAGCCGTCGGCGCTGATGATGAAGCCTGAGCCGAAATTTTGGTCTTTGTCGTCGTCGGGGTCTTGCAGCTGCGGGGCGTTGGGGACGAGGCGTTTGAAGAAGTTGTAGAACGGGTCGTCTTCGGGGAAGGGACTGTCGCTGGTTTGGCTGTCGCTTTCGCTTTGTTTGGCGGCCTGGATGTTGACGACGGTCGAGCCTTCCTGTTCCATCAGGCGGGTGAAGTCGGGTAGCAGCATGGCGACTTTGCCCTGTTCGGTTTGCGCTTCGACGGGTTTGGCGAAAGTCTGTTCCTGACGGGCGGGGGTGTCGGCGGTTTTGTCTTCTTTTTTGCCGCAGGCAGCCAGTGCCAGCACGACGGCGGCGGCAAGGGCGAGGTGTTTGCAACTGGGTTTCACGGTGCTTCCTTAGAATGCTTTGAAATGCTCGGTTTTCGGCGTTCAGGCCGTCTGAAAGGTTTGGGCTTCGTCGAAGCTTGGTTTTCAGACGGCCTGCGCCGTGGTGTTTAAAACAGGTTGTCCATGTCGGAAGAGGGTTGGCGCTTGGGCACGTGTTTTTCCGTTTTGGGCTTTTCGGGCTTGGGCTTGTTGATGGGTTCCAAAACGGTTTCGCCGCTGTTTTTCGTTTTGTTGACCGGTTCGAGAACGGTTTCCTGCACCGGTTTTTCTTCTTTTGCCGCCTCTTCTTTGGCCTTGGCTTTGGGCTTGGCCGGTTTGGCTGCGGCGGCGTCTGTCTGCGGGACGTCGGCTTCGGCGGCGGAGGCTTCGGTTTGCGCGGGCTGCTGCTGCGGCAGCGGGTTGCCTGCGGCGGGCGGGACGGCGGATGCGCCGTTGGGCGACCATACTTCCACTTTTTCCGGCTGTGGCGCGGCGGGCTGCGGCTGCTGCGGCGGGCGTTGCAGTTCGAGCCAGACGTTGATGAGCAGGGCGGCAACGGCAACGGCCAGCACGAACACAAATGCCCACAGGATTTTTCCTGCGCTCAGGAAGCCTTTTTTCTTTTTCTGCTGCGGCGTGCCGGGTAAGGGGTTTTCTTCGTTCATTTGCGTATTCTTCTAATCGGTTTGTTTATTTTTGCGGCGTGTAGTTTTGGTAGAGGGTGACGACTTTCTGCACGCCTGCAGTGGTGCTGACGCGCTGGGTGACGGCGGCCTGTTCTTCGGGCGTGAGGATGCCCATTGCGTAGGTGACGCCGTCGTAGGTGACGATTTTGACGCGGCCGGGGTAGACGCCGTTCACGCCCAGCATCATGGTTTTCACCTTTGTCGTGCTCCATGTGTCGGCGGAAATATTGCCGAAGGAGCGCGCCTGCGGGTTGACTTCGATGTAGTTGTATACCGCCTGCGCCGACTGCTCGGAACGCGCCACCTGTTCGACGAAGCGGCGTTCGGCTTCGGTGGCCACTTTGCCCAGGAGCAGGATGTGGCGGTTGTAGCTGACCACGCTCAGGTTGGGCGTGAAGCCGTCGGTTTGGTTGTTTTGCCGCAGGTAGGCGGCGGCGGTGTTTTTGACGCGCAACTCGATGATTTGGTCGTCGGCCTGCGCGCCGGTGGTGCGGCGGTCGATAACCGACGATGTGCCCGCCGCCGCGCCGCCGATAACGGCTGCGGCGCAGCCACCGAGCAACAGAGTGGAAACCAGGGCGGCAGACAGAGTTTTGATGGGGGGGCGGCTCATTTCCGTATCCTTTCGTAAAAGGCGTTTGCCGCGCAAACGCCTTGAAAATACACAGCGGCGCGTATTGTAGCGGGTATTGCCGCCGATGCGTAGGGGATGCGCAGGGTTTGTTGGCCGCCGTTTCCCTGCGGCGTGGAGGCCGTCTGAAAAAAGGCGGCGGGCGGATTTGGGTTTTAACTCCGTTGAAGCTTCGCTTTCAGACGGCCTTGTGATATAAGCCCGCCTGTTTTTCCGACCAACCCCAAACATACAAAGGATACAGAATCATGAGCACGCAAGACCTTTCCGGCAAAGTCGCCCTCGTTACCGGCGCCTCGCGCGGTATCGGTGCAGCCATCGCCGACACGCTGGCCGCCGCAGGCGCGAAAGTCATCGGCACGGCCACAAGCGACAGCGGCGCGGCTGCCATCGGCAATCGTTTGGCGCAATGGGGCGGCGCAGGCCGCGTTTTGGATTCCGCCGCGCCCGACACCATTGAAAACCTGATTGGCGAAATCGAAAAAGAGTTCGGCAAACTGGACATTTTGGTCAACAACGCGGGCATCACGCGCGACAACCTGTTGATGCGTATGAAAGAAGAAGAGTGGGACGACATCATGCAGGTCAACCTCAAATCCGTGTTCCGTGCCAGCAAAGCCGTGTTGCGCGGCATGATGAAGCAGCGCGGCGGCCGCATCATCAGCATCACTTCGGTGGTGGGCGCAATGGGCAACGCGGGGCAGGCCAACTACGCCGCCGCCAAAGCGGGCTTGATCGGTTTTTCCAAATCACTCGCCCGCGAAGTGGGTAGCCGCGGCATCACGGTCAACTGTGTCGCACCCGGCTTTATCAATACCGACATGACCCGCGCCCTGCCGGAAGAGACGCGCAAGATGTTTGAAGCGCAAACCTCGCTGGGCAGATTCGGCGACGCGCAGGACATCGCCGATGCAGTGCTGTTTCTCGCGTCCGATCAGGCCAAATACATCACCGGCCAAACGCTGCACGTCAACGGCGGTATGCTGATGCCTTGATTTGCTTTCTTGTTAAAGATTAGGAGAGGCCGTCTGAAAGCTTGTTCAGACGGCCTCTTTGCTTTTTCATACAAATATTTACGCAATACCGTAAACATTTAATTGATTTAATTGCCCTTTGTCCGCCGCCGTCCTATACTGGCGGCCTTTCCAACCCGAACCGAAGAGGAGCAAACCGATGAGCAAATACGACCGCGACGAATTTGAAGCACGCAAAGCAGCCATGCTGGAAGAAATCCGCGCCGTGATGGACGATGTGGAAGCGTTGTACAGCCAGGGCGTGGAGCAGGGTACGGAAGAAATCGAAGAGCTGAAAAGCCGCTTGGGCGGCAAACTCGAAGCCGCGAAAAAGAAACTGCGTCACTTTGAAGAAGAAGCCTCCGAAACCTTCAAACGCCGCTCGGCCTACGCCAAAGAGAAATTCCGTCAGTTTGAAGACGAAGCGGGCGCGCAAATCAAGCGCCGCGCCAAGCAGGCCGACGAAGCCGTGCACGAAAAACCGTATTACGCCATGGGCTTTGCCGCGCTGGCAGGCTTGGTAGTCGGCGTGCTGCTGAACCGCCGTTAAACGCAGGCAGACAGAGGCCGTCTGAAAACCCTTTCAGACGGCCTCTCTTTACAACTTCCGACACTCGGAGCGACGATGGGTATCAGACAAGAAATCGACCATGCCAAAAACCTGTTCGACAAAGGAACGGATCTGCTGCTCTTGCGCCTGCAAATGCTGGCGTTGGATTTGTCGGAGCAGGCGGAAAGCACCTTCGCCATCATGCTGTCGCTGCTGTTGGCGGCGGTGATGCTGTTTGCCGCCGTGCTGGCCGCCCTGTTCGGCCTCAACCGCCTGCTCGGCGACGCTTGGGCAGTGGGCGTGTTTTTCGCCATAACGGCATTCTGCCTGCTGGCGGCGTTTCTGTTTTTCCGCCGCATCGGCGCGGCGTGGCGCAAACAGCGTGCCGACTTGTCCGCCGCCGTGGCGGCCGTCCGCGACGACATCGCCTGCCTGCGCGGCGAAACGGCGGCAAAGGAGCGTGGTGATGAATGAGCGGCAGCGGCAGGCACGCGAACTGCTGGAACTGGAAATCAAACTGGCACGGCTGCGCGTGCAGGCCGCCCGCATCAAACGGCAGCAGGCGCGGCAGGACGGCAGCCGCAGGCGCGCCGAATGGTTGGCGCTGGCGGAAACCGTCGCCGCTGCGGCCGCAGACGGCTGGGGGCGCAAAGCCGCCTTCGCCGCCGCGCCGCGCAAATCGCGCTGGCTGTGGCTCGCTGCCTGGGCGGCCTGGCAGTTTGCGCGGCAGAGGGCGGCGGAGCGTTACGGCAAATCCCATTAGGCCGTCTGAAAGCCTTGTTTGCCACGCCCGATGCGGCGAACCGGTTGGAACCCCATGACGAATCGGGCAAAATGCCGCCGCAGCCGCACGGCGGCATTTCCATACATTTTTATCATCGAATTTGGAGAAAAGACATGACAAGCCGTACCGAACGCGACCTGTTGGGCGAGCGCCAAATCCCCAACTATGCCTATTGGGGCATCCACACCCTGCGCGCGGTGGAAAATTTCCGCATTTCCGAACGCAGGATTTCCGACATTCCCGAATTCGTGCGCGGCATGGTGATGGTGAAACAGGCCGCCGCCCGCGCCAATGCCGAGCTGGGCGTGTTGTCTGCCGAAGTCGCGCAGGCCATAGACCGTGCCTGCGGCGAAGTGTTGGAAAAAGGCCGCTGCCTCGACCAGTTCCCGTCCGACGTTTATCAGGGCGGCGCGGGTACGTCGGTGAACATGAACACCAACGAAGTCATCGCCAACCTCGCCTTGGAAATCCTCGGCCACGCCAAAGGTAGCTACGGCATCATCGACCCGATGGACCATGTCAACGCCAGCCAGTCCACCAACGACGCCTACCCCACCGGCCTGCGCCTTGCCGTGTATAACAGCGCCGCCGCCCTGCTGGAAAAAACAGGCCGTCTGAAAAACGCCTTCGAGGACAAGGCCGCAGCCTTTAAAGACGTGCTGAAAATGGGGCGCACCCAGTTGCAGGACGCCGTGCCCATGTCGCTGGGCGCCGAATTTGCCGCCTTCGCCCGCTGGCTGGCAGACGAAGAGGCCAACTTGCAACGCAATATCGACCTGCTTTTAACCGTCAATCTCGGCGGCACCGCCATCGGCACCGGCGTCAACACCCCCGCAGGCTATGCGCCGCTGGCCGTGGCCAAACTGGCCGAAATCAGCGGCCTGCCGTGCACCCTGTCGCCCGATTTGGTTGCGGCCACGCCCGATTGCGGCGACTACGTCAGCGTCCATGCCGCGCTGAAACGTCTGGCGGTGAAGCTGTCCAAAATTTGCAACGATCTGCGCCTGCTCTCCTCCGGCCCGCGCGCCGGCCTGAACGAAATCAACCTGCCGGAAATGCAGGCCGGCTCGTCCATCATGCCCGCCAAAGTCAACCCCGTGATTCCCGAAGTGGCCAACCAGGTCTGCTTCAAAGTCATCGGCAACGACACCGCCGTCGCCTTCGCCGCCGAAGCGGGGCAGCTCCAACTCAACGTGATGGAACCCGTTATCGCCCAAGCCCTGTTTGAAAGCATCGAACTGCTCGGCAACGCCTGCACCTCCCTGGCCGACAAATGCGTCGACGGCATCACCGCCAACCGCCAAACCTGCGCCGATTACGTTTTCAACTCCATCGGCATCGTCACCTACCTCAACCCTTTTATCGGCCACCACAACGGCGACAAAGTCGGCAGAATCTGCGCGCAAACCGGCAAAAGCGTGCGCGAAGCGGTGCTGGAACTCGGCCTGCTGGATGCGGCGCAGCTCGACGACATCCTGTCGCCCGCCAACCTGATGAACCCGCAATACAAGGCGGTGACAGCGGGTTAAGCTGCCGATTGGCATAAAACCGCTTCAAAGGCCGCCTGAAAAGCATTTCCCGCTTTTCAGACGGCCTTTTTATGCGGATAGGGCAGAAAATAGCCGAAAAGTTCATTGTTAAATACCGTTAATCATAAAAATGAACCGTTTATCTGTTAACGAGTCACCCGTACAAGAGAAGCCGCTATGATGCGCGTCGTCTGATAGATATTTGCTTTTCTAGCAAGTAAGTGAGTAAGACATTTTCCCCGTAATGTGTTTGGCCGCCTGTTTTTGCAGGTGGCATTTTTTTGTCCGTAATTTTCCCCGAAGCCGTTTTTCAGACGGCCTTTTCCGACTACGTCCGATTACAAATTTGCTATAATCCGCCGGTTTTTATTTCCGCAAACCCACAAAACAAAAGGATTCAGACATGGGCATCAAAGTTGCCATCAACGGCTACGGCCGCATCGGCCGCCAAGTATTGCGCGCCATCTACGACTACAACCTGCAAGACCGACTGGAAATCGTCGCCGTCAACGCCAGCGGCGGCATCGAAACCAATGCCCACCTCACCAAATTCGACACCGTACACGGCCGCTTTGCCGCCGATGTTTCCCACGATGAAAACCACCTCATCATCAACGGCCGCAAAATCCCCTACTTCTCCACCCGCAACCCGGCCGAGCTGCCGTGGAAAGAACTCGGCGTGGATTTGGTAATGGAATGCACCGGCGCCTTTACCAGTAAAGCCAAAGCGCAAGTCCATCTTGAGAGCGGCGCGAAGAAAGTGCTGATTTCCGCCCCCGGCGGCGACGATGTCGATGCCACCGTTGTTTACGGCGTCAACGATGATGTGATTACCGACGACATGACCGTGATTTCCAACGCCTCCTGCACCACCAACTGCCTTGCCCCCGTGGCCAAAGTGTTGAGCGAAAGCGTCGGCATCGTCAAAGGCGCGATGACCACCATCCACGCGCTCACCAACGACCAAACCGTCACCGACGTGCGCCACAAAGACCTGCGCCGCGCGCGCAGCGGCGTGGAAAACATGATTCCCACCAAAACCGGCGCGGCCAAAGCCGTCGGCCTCGTACTGCCCGAACTCAAAGGCAAGCTCGACGGCCTCGCCATCCGCGTGCCCACCGTCAACGTATCGCTGGTCGATTTGAGCTTCCAAGCCGGACGCGACACTTCCGCCGACGAAATCAACGCGCTGATGAAAGCCGCCGCCGAAGAAGGCCGTCTGAAAGGCGTGTTGGCGTACAACACCCTGCCGCTGGTGTCCACCGACTTCAACCACACCACCGTCGCCAGTAGCTTTGATGCCACGATTACCAAAGTCGTCGACGGCAATATGGTGAAAGTGTTCGCCTGGTACGACAACGAATGGGGCTTCAGCTGCCAGATGCTGCGTACCGCCCTGCGTATGACCGGCCAGGACGTGCCCGAATTCGCATAAGCCCGCGCTGCGGCAGAGATGAAGAGGCCGTCTGAAAGCCTGAAACGGGGTTTTCAGACGGCCTTTGTTTCACTATATAAAGGATGCATTGATGGACAAAAACTTTTCGTGGCGGCGTTTCCTGCTCAGGCGGCTGAACATTTTGGCCGTTTTGTCTCTGGCTGCCTGCATTGCCGGCCAGTTGGGCGGCCTGCACTGGTTTGCCGGACTGTTCGGCCATTTCATGCCGCATTACGCGGCCGTATTCCTGCTTGCCGCGCTGTTTTGTCCGGGACGGCGGCGGCTGTTGTGGGCGGTTTGTGCGGCGGGTGCGGCGCTTTGGCTGATGCAGCCTTTTGTTCTCGAGAGACCGTCTGAAACGCGGCGCAGCCTGATTTGGTACAACGTCCATCTCGACAATCCGCAGGCAGCGGCGGAAACGGCCGCGCTTTTGGCTGCCGCGCCCGATATGCTGGCTTTGGCGGAAATCGATACGGCCGACGGGGGCTGGGCACAGCTGCGCCACCGTTATCCCTACGGCTGCGAACGCGAATCCGATAGCCCGTTTGCCCTTGCCCTGTGGAGCAGGCGGCCGCTGGATGCCTGCGAGGTGCGTTTTTCCGGCGATTATCCCTATATCCGCGCCCTTGTCGGTGACACTGCCGTTTACGCCCTCCATCCGCCGCCGCCGGTTGGCGGAGCGTTGGCACGGGACAGGGACGCATATCTGGCCGAAACCGCCCGCCTGATGGCTGCGGAAGACAGGGTGCTGGCCGTGGGCGATTTGAACGACAGCCCTTTTTCGCCCACCTTCCGCCGCTTTGCCGCCGCCGCAGGCCTTGCACCGCAGATGCGCTTTTACACGCCGACATGGCGGCCGTTTTTCCTTCAGATCGACCATGTTCTGACGCGCGGCACCGCCGCAGCGGTGCATCCTATGCCGTGGCGGCATTCCGACCACCGCGCTTTGTCGGTCGTCTGGTAGTTTGTTTGCGGCAAGGCCGTCTGAAAGCTTCTTTCAGACGGCCTTTGTGTTGTGCCGATACAAAAATCTGCGGCTTGCTGCCTTGTATTTTCTGTGTTGTTTATATGCCCGAACTTTGCGAATGGGGCTTGTCGGGCATAAATGCCTGACCTGCAAACTGGTTGTTTGTCCGGCAGTCAAATAAAGAGGCCGTCTGAAAGCCCGAAACGGGGTTTTCAGACGGCCTCTTCGGTTTGGCGGACGGTATTGCCGCCGCGTCAGCGTTTCACGCCGCTCAGGCGCGCCCAGCCTTCGTCTGTGGCAACGGGATCGAGGTCGAACCAGCGGCCGTAGATTTCCGACAATTCCTGCGCCTGGTCGGCCAAAAGTCCCGAAAGGACGATGCGGCCGCCGCTTTTGGTGCGGGCGGCGAGCATTTCGCCGAGCATACGCAGCGGGTTGGCGAGAATGTTGGCGACGACGACGTCGTATTGTCCCGGCGGCAGTTCGTCGGGCAGATAGAAGCGCGCCGCCGTGTTGTTTTGTTCGGCGTTGGCTTTGGCGGCGGCAACGGCCTGCGGGTCGATATCCACGCCGTCGGCGGCGCGTGCGCCGAGTTTGAGGGCAGCGATGGCGAGGATGCCCGAGCCGCAGCCGTAGTCCAACACGCTTTCGCCGCCTTGCAGTTCGTTATCCAGCCATTGCAGGCACAGGCGGGTGGTGGGGTGGCTGCCCGTGCCGAAGGCTAGGCCGGGGTCGAGTTGCAGGTTGACGGCCTTACTGTCGGGCGCGTCGTGCCAAGAGGGCGTAATCCACAGGCGCTCGGAAATTTTGATGGGGTCGAACTGTGCCTGCGTCAGCCGCACCCAGTCCTGTTCGGGCAGAAGTTCGGTGCGGTAGGGCGGCGCGGGGATGTCGAGCGAGGCGGCGGCGGCGGCCACAACGGCGGCCACGTCGTCGTTTTCGGCAAACAGCGCCAGCACTTTGCTGTTTTGCCAAACCTGTTCGGCGGGCATGCCCGGTTCGCCGAAAATGGCCTGCTCTTCGTCCGTACCCGCGTAGGCGTCTTCGATGGCGGCGGAGAGTGCGCCGTGCGCCATCAGCGCGTCGGACAGGGGTTCGGCGATCAGTTCGTTAACGATAAAGGTGGTTTGCTGGTAGGACATGGTCGGGCTTTCAATCGGGGTTGGAATGGAGAGGCCGTCTGAAAAAGGCAAAACGGTGTTTCAGACGGCCTCAAACAAGGAAAATCTCAAAAATCGCCCCACAGCGTCTGCATCGCGGCGAGGGCGGCGACGGGGGCGGTTTCGGTACGCAGCACGCGGCGGCCGAGGGTGACGGCGGCGAAGCCTGCGGCGGTGGCGGTGGCTTCTTCCTGTTCCGTCCAGCCGCCTTCGGGGCCGACGGCAAGGACGGCGTGCCGTGTCGGCGGCAGAGTGCGCAGACCGGTGCCGTTGCGCGGGCTCATCAGCAGGCGGGTGCCGCCTGCGGGCAGCAGCGCGAGCGCCTGCGTGAAAGGCAGCAGCGGGCGGATGGCGGGAACGGTGTCGCGCCCGCTCTGCTCGCAGGCGGCCACGGCGATTTCCTGCCAGCGCGCCACCCGCTTGGCCGCGCGTTCGCCGTCAAGCCGCGCCACCGAGCGGGTGCTGGTGACGGGGAAAATTTCGTTCACGCCCAATTCGACGCTTTTCTGCACGATAAAGTCCATTTTCTCGCCCGCCGACACGGCCTGAACCAGCGTGACCGACAGCGGCGATTCGCTTTCAGACGGCCTCTCGGCCAGAATCCGCGCATCCGCTTCGCGTTTGCCGATGTGTTCGAGCACGGCCGGATAAGCGAAGCCGCCGCCGTTGAACAAAACGATTTCTTCGCCCGCGCGGCAGCGCAAAACGTGCAGATGGCGCACCACGGCGGGCGGCAGGGAAACGGACGCGCCCTCAGTGAGGGCGGCATCGACAAAGAAGCGGGGCATAAGCGGTAAAAATCGGTTAATATAGCCCGCGATTATACAGGTGCGGCGCGCAATGCACAGCGCGCGCCGCCGCGCAGACAGGCCGTCTGAAAACCTTCGGGCGGCCTGTACGGATAAAGGACGGCAATAGTGTTGCAACAACTACAAACGCTGGTGAAACACATCGCGCACACCGAAGTGATGCCGCGCTTTCTCACGGCGGCCGCCAGCGAGAAGGCCGACGGCAGCATTCTGTCGGAAGCCGATTTGGCGGCGCAGGCCGCTTTTTCAGACGGCCTGCGGCAGATTGCCGACTGCCCGATGCTCGGCGAGGAAATGGCCGAACAGGCGCAGCGCGACTTGTGGCTGCACAACCACGACGCGCTGTGGGTGGTCGACCCGATAGACGGCACCACTAATTTCGTCAACGGTTTCCCCCACTTCGCCCTCTCCGCCGCCCTGCTGCGGCAGGGCAGACCCGAAATCGGCGTTATCTACAACCCCGTGTCCGACGAATGCTTTTACGCGCAGGCAGGGCAGGGCGCGTTTCTCAACGGTCGTTGTCTGCCGCTGGCGCTGCGCGAAAAAAAACTCCACCGCGCCATTGCCGGCGTGGAAATCAAATACCTGCGTTCGGGCAAACTCTCCAGCCGCATGAGCACCCTCTCGCCCGTGGGCAGCATCCGCAACATGGGCAGTAGCACGCTCGACTGGTGCTACCTCGCCGCCGGACGCATGGACGTATACGTCCACGGCGGCCAGAAACTGTGGGACTACGCGGCAGGATCGCTGATTTTCAGCGAAGCGGGCGGCTGTCTCGCCACGCTGGAAGGCGACGATTTTTGGAGCGGGCAGCACGTCTTCCAGCGCTCGGTCATTGCCGCCGCCAGCCCGCAGCTGTTCGAGCCGTGGCTCAAATGGATACGCAGCAACCAGTAATCCTGCAAACCGTCTGTTCTTGTTAAGATGCAAAAAATTGCATACGGCGGCGCAAGCCCTTATAATGCGCTCCATCAATCGGGTCTAATCCCTGCCCGGTTGATGTTTTCTATGACGTTTTCCCATAATGTATTTGGCCGCTCATTTTTGAGCGGCATTTTTTTGTCTGTTTTCAAACTATTTGCACCGTTTGTTTGAAAAATGCGCCATTTGTCGGAAAAGCGGTTTATAATGGCATCGCCTCAACGGTCGGAAACAGACCGCAGGCATCAGACAAACAAATATTACGGGGTAAAATATGAAAAAACTATTCGCACTGCTGCGCGCGGAGTGGCACGCGGCCGTTGATCCGAAAAGCATCGTGCTGCGCGACTACGGCGATTTGAAAACACACGCCAAAGCGCTGAAACTGTTGAGCGCCGAAGAGCGTGAGACGCTGCTGGAATTTGTGACGCAGGCGGAAATCGGCCGCCAGACTGGGCGCGACACCGCCGCCCGCTACGGCATTACCGTCGGCGAGGCCATCGAGCACCAGCATATGATGGACGACATCGAATCGTCGGTTGCATCGTTTGTGATGTAACGGAATGCACAGAGGCCGTCTGAAAGCCCGAATCGGGGTTTCAGACGGCCTCTTGCCGTGTGCCGCTGTTATTGACACCGTTGTGGCGGCGCGGGGTGGAGTTTAAAAGCGTCAGGCCGTCTGAAACTTGGTTTTCAGACGGCCTCAAAGCGGCTGCGGCTCAGCCGCCGTATTCCTGCCACAGGGTTTCCTGCAAGCTATGCGCTTCTTCGGCGGCTTCGGCGCGGACGTAGCTGCCGTCGGGCTGCATGATCCAGGCTTGGCAGTTGTCTTCCAACGCCAGCGTCAGCCCTTCGCGGATAACGCGCGCTTTGAGCTGCGGGTTTTCGATCGGGGTGCAGGTTTCGATGCGGCGGAAGAAGTTGCGTCCCATCCAATCGGCGCTGGAAATATAGGTGTCTTCCGCGCCGTTATTGTAGAAATAGTAGACGCGGGCGTGTTCGAGCTGGCGACCGATGATGGAGCGCACGCGGATGTTGTCCGACAGGCCGGGCACCTGCGGGCGCAGGGCACACATGCCGCGCACGATAAGGTCGATTTGCACGCCCGCAGCGCCGGCTTCGTAGAGGGCGTCGATGATGCCGGTTTCGATGAGCGAATTGAGTTTGGCGACGATGCGGGCGGGGCGTCCGGCTTTGGCGTGCTCCGTTTCGCGGCGGATGCCTTCGAGCAGCATTTGGTGCAGGGTGAAGGGGCTTTGGTAGAGGGTGTTCAGACGGCCGGGTTTGCCCAGTCCTGTGATTTCCATGAACAAAGTGTTCACATCGGCGGTGATGTTTTCGTCGGCGGTGATGAGGCCGAAGTCGGTGTAGATGCGCGAGGTGCCCTGGTGGTAGTTGCCCGTGCCGAGGTGGGCGTAGCGTTTCAGACGGCCTTCTTCGCGGCGGATGACGAGTGCCATTTTGGCGTGCACTTTGTAGCCGAACACGCCGTAAACGACGTGCGCGCCCGCGTCTTCGAGGCGCTGCGCCCAGTTGACGTTGTTGGCTTCGTCGAAACGCGCCATCAGTTCGACGACGACGGTGACCTGTTTGCCCGCCAGCGCGGCGTTCATCAGGGCTTTGGCCAGCTCGGAAGTCGTGCCGGTGCGGTAAATCGTCATTTTGACGGCGACGACGTCGGGATCGGCAGCGGCTTCGCGGATGAGGCGGACGACGGGTTCGAAGGATTGGTAGGGATGGTGCAGCAGGATGTCCTGGCGCGCGGCGGCGTCGAGTATCGAGCGGTCTTTTTTCAGCGGCGCGGGCACGCTGCCGGTGCGCGGGGCGTATTTGAGGTCGGGACGGCCGACCATGTCGGGCACGGCCATCAGGCGCACGAGGTTGACGGGGCCTTCGACTTGGTAGAGGTCGGCGGGTGTGAGGCGGAAATGGCCGAGCAGGAATTCGCACAGCTGCGGCGGGCAGGTGTCGGCCACTTCGAGGCGCACGCCGGCGCCGTATTCGCGGTCGTGCAGCTCGCTTTCGATGGCGGCGCGCAAGTTGGTGAGGTCTTCTTCGTCGACGGTCAGGTCGCTGTCGCGTGTGAGGCGGAACTGGTGGCAGCCTTTCACTTCCATGCCGGGGAAAAGCAGGTAGACGTATTCGTGCAGGATGGACGACAAAAAGACAAAGCCGTCTTCGCCGCCGCAGAGTTCCGACGGCAGTTTCACCACGCGCGGCAGGATGCGCGGCGCTTGGACGATGGCCATGCCCGAGGAGCGGCCGAAGGCGTCGCGGCCTTCGAGCTCCACGGCGAAATTGAGCGATTTGTTGAGCGGGCGGGGGAAGGGATGGGCGGGGTCAAGGCCGATCGGGGTGAGTATCGGCCACAGTTCGCGGTCGAAATAGCTTTTGATCCAGGCGCGCTGATCGGCCGTCCAGTTGCGGCGGCGGTAGAAATGGATGCCTGCCTGTCCGAGCGCGGGTTGCAACTCGTTGTTGAACAGGGCGTATTGTTCGGCAATCAGGCGGTGCGCTTCTTCCGAGGCGGCGGCCATGGTTTCGGCGGGCGTCAGGCCGCTGTCGAGCAGGCGGGCGGGGTTGCGCTTGTGTTCGCGCCGCAGCCAGGCCATGCGCACTTCGAAAAATTCGTCCAGATTCGACGACACGATGCACAAAAAACGCAGCCGCTCCAAGAGCGGCACGCGCACGTCCTGCGCCTGTGCCAGCACGCGGCGGTTGAAGGCGAGCAGGCTCAGTTCGCGGCAGAGAAAACGGTCGGATCGGGGCATGGCGGTCTCCTTTTTGTCTGTTGTCGTTCTGTTCGGATTTTTCGGGAAAACGGCGGCGGCGCACCGTTTTCAGAGGCTGTCAGTATAAGTCGCGCGGCGGTGTTTTGCCAGCGGGAGGCCGTCTGAAACGGGCTTCGGGGCGTATGCCGTTTGTTTGAAAGTATGACATACGTCAAACATTCTTTTTCGCTGCATGATTTACAATAGCGGTTTTTTGCGGGCGCAAGGTGTCCTTTAAAAAACCATTCCAATAAGGAGATGTCGATGAGCATCAAACACGAAATACGGGATAACGAAATTTTTGTCTTCGGCTCGAACAAGGCCGGAAAACACGGCTTGGGCACCGCCCTTACCGCGCGGATGAAATACGGCGCGGAAATGGGGCAGGGCTTCGGTTTGCAGGGGCAGTCGCTGGCGATACCGGTGAAGGACGAGCAGCTCAAGCTGCTGCCGCTGGAAGAAATCCAAAGCTATGTCGATCTGTTTGTCGAGTTTGCCAAAACCAATTTCGACAAGCGCTTTTTCGTAACGCCCGTGGGCACGGCGCTGGGCGAATACGGCGCGGCCGATATCGCACCGCTGTTTAAAAACGTTTCCGACAACTGCCGCCTGCCGCCGGAATGGGAAGACATTATCAAGGGGCTGTGAGGCCGTCTGAAAAAAGCACAGCAAGGCAAGAGGCCGTCTGAAAGCGCATTTGCGGGTTTCAGACGGCCTCTTCGTATGGCGGGATGCCTGGGGAAGGGAAAAAAGCTTACAGGCCGTCTGAAAACGTAGTTTCAGACGGCCTGTAAGGTTTATTGCGGCTCTTGCGGCACATAGCCTGCGACGGAATCGGCGCCGTCGCCGAAGAAGTAGTTTTCCATCTGCTGCGCCAGATATTCGCGCGCGCGCGGGTCGGCGAGGCTGAGGCGGTTTTCGTTGATGAGCATGGTTTGGTGGCGCGTCCAGGCCATCCATGCTTCCTGGGAGACGTTTTCGAAAATGCGTTTGCCCAGTTCGTTGGGCAGCGGCGGGAATTTCATGCCTTCGGCTTCTTTGCCGAGTTTCACGCAGTGAACCATGCGGGTCATTTTCTTTCCTTTTTTGCGGGTTTCAAACGCGCGGATTCTAGCCCACGGGCGGGGTTTTGTATAGGAAGGGCGGCGGGCGTTTCAGACGGCCTGATCGGTTTTTTCGCACAAAAAGTCGATAAAGCTTCGTACTTTGGCGCTGAGAAAGGTGCGGTTGGGGTAGGCGGCGTAGAGGGTGGCGGCGAAGATGTGCCAGTCGGGCAGCAGGCGTACGAGGCGGCCGCTTGCCAGGTCTTGCCGCGCCGTCCATTCGGGCAGGTAGCCTAGGCCGCAGCCGGCGAGAATCATTTTGTGCGTCATTTGGGTGTTGTCGCTGCGCACGGCGGCTTCGGGGCGCAGGGTATGGTGCTCGCGGCCGCGGCTGACGGTCAGGCTGTCGACGTCGGTGTAGGCGGGCAGTACGAAGGGATGGGCGGCGGCTTCCTGCGGGGTGGCGGGGGTGCCGTGTTCGGCCAGGTGTTCGGGGGCGGCGACGAGATAGAAGGGGATTTCGGCGAGCGGGCGCACGATCAGGCCGGGCGGCAGGCCGTCGGAGCTGACGCGCAGGGCGAGGTCTATGCCTTCGGCGATCAGGTCGGCTTTGCGGTTGGCGAGTATCAGATCAAGGCTGACTTGTGGGTAGCGGCGGCGGTATTCGGCGAGCCAGCTGCAGAACATGGCATTGGCAAACCACATCGGCATGGTGATTCTGAGCTGTCCCTGCGGGGTTTCGGCGCTGCCGGCGGCGCGTTCGGCGGCGGTGTCGAGGGTGTCGAGCGCTTCGGCGCAGCGGCGGTAGTAGGCTTCGCCCGCTTCGGTCAGGTTCAGGCTGCGGCTGCTGCGTTGCAGGAGCTTGGCGCGGACGTGGCGCTCGAGATGGGAAACGTGTTTGCTGGCCATTGCGGTGGAGATGCCGAGCTTTTCGGCGGCGCGGGTGAAGCTGCGCTGTTGCACCACTTCGCAGAAAACCCGAAGGCTCAAAAGGGTGTCCATGGTTTCTTATTGGGAAAGGTTGCGTCAACGGTGCGAGTATATATCCGCCGATATGCTTTATCTATAATGCGGCGTTTTACACACACGATAAGGATTATCCCGATGAATGCTTTAAACCGTTTCGCCCCCGCCGTGCTGTCGTTGCTGCGCATTGCTTCGGCCTATATGTTTATCCTGCACGGCACCGCCAAGTTTTTCTCTTTCCCCGTGGCTATGGGCGGCGGCGCGCCGTCGGGCATTTATCTGGCGGCGGCGATTTTGGAAGTGGGAGGCGGCTTGCTGCTGCTTTTGGGCTTGCTGACGCGTCCGGTGGCGTTTATTCTCTCGGGCCAGATGGCGGTGGCCTATTTTATGGCGCACGCTTCGCAGGGCAACGCGCTGTTCCCGATTGCCAACGGCGGCGAGTCGGCCGCGCTGTTCAGCTTTGTGTTCCTGTATCTGGCCGCAGCCGGCGGTGGCGCGTGGTCGCTGGACAAACTTTTCTGCAAAAACCGTTCCGAATAAGGAGGACGACATGTCTTACCAAACCCTGCAACAGGCGGCCGAAGCGCGCCGCTCGGTGTACGCCCTGAACAAAAACCTGCCGCTGCCGACGGGCGAAGTGGCGGCGATTGTCGAGCACGCGGTGCGCCACACGCCTTCGTCTTTCAATTCGCAGTCCACCCGCGCGGTGGTGCTGTTTGGTGCGGAACACGAAAAACTGTGGCAGTTTGCCGAAGACGCGCTGTGCGCCGTCGTGCCCGCCGAGTCTTTCGAGCCGACGGCGCAGAAACTGGCGATGTTTAAAGCCGCTGCCGGTTCGGTGCTGTTTTTTGAAGACCAAGACGTGGTGAAGGGCTTGCAGGAGCAGTTCCCCGCCTATGCCGAAAATTTCCCGGTATGGGCGGATCACGCCGACGCCATGCACCAATACGCGGTGTGGACGACGCTGGCCGCCGCCGGCATCGGCGCCAATCTGCAGCACTACAATCCGCTGATTGATGCTGCCGTTGCCCGCGAATGGAACATCCCCGCTTCGTGGACGCTGCGCGCGCAGCTGGTGTTCGGCGGCATCGCCGCGCTGGCGGGCGACAAAACCTTTGCGCCGCTGGATGGCCGCTTTAAGGTGTTCGGCGCGTAAACGGCGTTTGCCTGACACGAAGAGGCCGTCTGAAAACACCGATTCAGGGTTTTCAGACGGCCTCTTTGTGTTTCCCGTGCTGCAGACGGAAAACGGCGCAGCGCCTGCCCGTTTGCCGCAAGCCTTGTAGGCCGCCGATTCCGCATCAACGCGGGAAGGACGGCATTTTTTGTTTCGCTCCGTTGCAGCCCGTTTTCAGACGGCCTGAGAAGTAACGCGGGCGGTTTGAGGCCGTCTGAAAGCAAAATCCGCTTTCAGACGGCCTTTTCCTGACGGCTTATTTTTTCCGCTTCGCCCGCGGGTGCGCCGCGTCGTATACCTTGGCCATGTGGTCGAAATCGAGCTTGGTGTAAATCTGCGTCGCCGACAGGCTGCTGTGGCCGAGCAGCTCCTGCACGGCGCGGATGTCGCCCGCCGACTGCAACAGGTGGCTGGCGTAGCTGTGGCGCAGCATATGCGGGCTGATGTGCTGCGGACTGCCGCCCGCCGCCGCCCAGTCGCGCAGGCGGTTTTGCATTTGGCGGATGCTCAGGCGGCGGCCGTGGCGGTTGGTGAAGAGGGCGGTTTCGCCTGCGGCGGCGGCGCGCTGCGGCAGGTAGGCGGCGAGGGCGGCGGCGCTTTTGTCGGTGAGCGGCACTTGGCGGTGTTTGCCGCCTTTGCCGCGCACGGACACCCAGCCTTCTTCCGGCAGCACGTCGGCCAAGTCCAAGCCCTGCGCTTCGGCCACACGCAGGCCGCTGCCGTAGAGCAGTTCGAACAGCGCGAGGTCGCGGGCGGCGCAGGCATGGTCGGCGTCGGCAGCGCGGTCGAGCAGAGCGTTGAGCGGTTCGGCGTCCACCGCTTTGGGCAGCAGTTGCGGCGCTTTGGGCGCTTTCAGACGGCCTGCGGGGTTGGCATCGAGCAGGCCGAGGCGAACGAGGTGTTCGGCCAACTGCCGCCAGGCCGACAGTTGGCGCGCCATGCTGCGTTCGCCCAAGCCCTGCTGCGACAGTTTTTTCAATGCGGCGGCAAAGTCAGCGCGGCCGACGGCGTTTTCGTGGCGCGGCATGATGTCGGCCAGCTTGTCGAGGTCGCGGCGGTAGGCGGCGATGGTGTGCGGCGATTTGCGCTGTTGGCGCAGGGCGTCGAGATAGGCGGCGCGGTGCGACAGGAATTCTTCGGGAGTCATGGGCTGCGGAACAAAGGAGAAACGGCGGCAGGGTAGCAAAGCGGGGCGGCGGCGGGCAAGGGAGGCCGTCTGAAAATCGGGAAACGGGCTTTCAGACGGCCTCTTTTTGCTTTTCCGTTTTTTGTCTTGTGACGGAATCCGTGTGCGCGGCAGGGGAAAGGCCGTCTGAAAGGGAAGGCCGGATACGGGTCGGCGGTTTTTGCTGTATATTGCCGGCTTTTTTTGAAGGAAACACGATGACTCTGCCCGCCTGTCCGCAATGCGGCTCCGAATACACTTATGAAGACGGTGCCAATCTGGTCTGTCCCGAATGCGCCCACGAATGGAATCCGCAGGAAACGGCCGCTGCCGAGACCGATGCCGAGGTCAGGGATGCCAACGGTGCGGTGTTGCAAAACGGGGATACGGTGGTGCTGGTGAAGGATTTGAAAGTCAAAGGCAGTTCGATGGTGATCAAGCAGGGCACGAAGGTGAAAAACATCCGTTTGCAGGAGGGCGATCACAATATCGGCTGCAAAATCGACGGCAGTGCGATGAATTTGAAATCGGAGTTTGTGAAGAAAGCCTGACGGCGGTTTGCACCGACACAAACGGCAAAGGCCGTCTGAAAACCTGATTTGGGTTTTCAGACGGCCTTTTTGTTTTCAGACGGCCTTAACGGGCAGCCTTAACGCGCCAGATGTTTCAAATGCCCGTAGCCTGCCGCGTCCATCTCTTCCAACGGAATGAATTTCAGGCTCGCGCCGTTGATGCAGTAGCGCAGGCCGCCTTTGTCTTTGGGGCCGTCGGGAAACACGTGTCCCAAGTGTGAGTCGGCGGCGCGGCTGCGCACTTCGGTACGCACCATGTTGTAACTCAAATCGTTGTGCTCGGTTACAGCAGCGGCTTCGATGGGTTTGGTGAAGCTCGGCCAGCCGCAGCCCGAATCAAATTTGTCGGCGGAGGAAAACAGAGGCTCGCCGCTGACGATGTCCACATAGATGCCGGGTTTGAACAGGTGGTCGTATTCGTGGCTGAAGGCGTATTCGGTGGCGGCGTGCTGGGTTACTTCGTATTGCTCGCGGGTGAGCGTGCGCTTGAGTTCGGCATCGCTCGGTTTGTGGTAGGTGGCGGCGTTAAAGCCTTTGCCTTGCGGCGCGGCTTTGCCCGGCAGCGGCTCGTCGGCCTTGCGGATGTCGATGTGGCAGTAGCCGTTGGGGTTTTTAATCAGGTAGTCCTGATGGTATTCCTCGGCATCGTAGAAGTTTTGCAGCGCTTGGTTTTCTACCACGATGGGCTGGCTGTATTTTTTCTGCTCGCGCGCGAGGGCTTGCTCAATCACGGCTTTTTCGGCCGGGTCGGTGTAGTACACGCCGGTGCGGTATTGGATGCCGCGGTCGTTGCCCTGTTTGTTGAGGCTGGTGGGGTCGATAACGCGGAAGTAGTATTGCAGGATGTCGTCGAGGCTGAGTTTGTCGGCATCGTAGGTTACTTTTACCGTTTCGGCGTGGCCGCTGTTGTTGATGACGTCTTGATAGCTTGGGTTTTTCGTGTTGCCGTTGGCGTAACCCGATACGGCATCGGCCACGCCGTCGATGCGTTGGAAATAGGCTTCCAAGCCCCAGAAACAGCCGCCGGCCAGATAGATGGTTTTGGTATTCATGGGTTTGACTTTCGCTTTGTCTTGGGTGTTGAACTGCGTTTTCAGACGGCCTAAGTCGGCCTCGGGGTTGTCGATGAGCGCGAGCGCTTGGGCTTCGTTGATGCTGCCTTTGACGATGCGGGCGACGTTGCCGCTTTTGTCGAGTACTGCCCACGAGGGGTACACGCCGATGTTGAGGCTTTTGGCGATGGTGCCGCCGTGGTCTGTTACTACGGGCAGTTTGGGATAATTCAAGCCCGAATACCATTTTTGGAACTCGCCGTCTTTTTTCTCGCCGAGAAAACCGGGCGAGGCCACGGTAATCAGGTTGGCCGCTTGGAAACGCTGGTCCTGCGTCCATTTTTCGGTGTGGCCGAGTTCCGACAAACACAGCGGACACCAGCTTGCCCAAAATTTAATCAGCGTGGGCTTGTTTTTCGCCAACAGGCGCGGGGCGGGTTGGCCGTGCGAATCTTTCAGCTGCGAAAGCATCTGCGGCACGGGCGCGGCTTCGGCTGTTTGCGCGTGCGTCAGAAAAAACGCCAAAGCCGCCGCCGCTGCGCCCAACAGCAGTGCGGGTAGCCGGAAGGATGTTCGTTTTTGCATGGTCATACTCCTTTTTTGCGGTTCGGATGGGCGTTAGACGCGCAGGAGTGGCAAACCTTACAGAATTTCCGCGCCGCCGTAAAAAAATTTTTCAGACGGCCTTTTCGGGCGCGGAAAGCCTGCCGCTATAATTCCGCCCTTTGCATTTACCCAAGAGATTCCCACCATGAACATCACCGCCACCCTCGCCGCCGAGCTCTCCGCCACCGCCGCCCAAATCGAAGCCGCCGTTTCCCTCTTGGACGACGGCGCCACCGTGCCCTTTATCGCCCGCTACCGCAAGGAAGCCACGGGCGCTCTGGACGACACGCAGTTGCGCACGCTGGCCGAGCGTTTGCAGTATCTGCGCGAGCTGGAAGAGCGCCGCGCCGCCGTGCTCAAATCCATTGACGAACAAGGCAAACTTTCAGACGACCTGAAAGCCCAAATCGAAGCCGCCGACAACAAAACCGCGCTGGAAGATTTGTACCTGCCCTACAAACCCAAACGCCGCACCAAGGCGCAAACCGCGCGCGAACACGGTTTGCAGCCGCTGGCGGATTTGCTGTTGGGCGAACAGCCGCAAGACGTGGAAACCGCCGCCGCGCCGTTTGTGAATGATAATGTGCCCGATGCCAAAGCCGCGCTGGATGGCGCGCGCGCGATTTTGATGGAACAGTTTGCCGAAGATGCCGCGCTGATTGGCCGCCTGCGCGAAAAACTGTGGAACGAAGCCGAAATCCACGCGCAGGTTGTCGCGGGTGAAGAAGAAAAAGGCGAAAAATTCAAAGACTATTTTGACCACCGCGAAGCCGTGCGCGCCATGCCCAGCCACCGCGCGCTGGCGGTTTTGCGCGGGCGCAACGAAGGCGTGTTGAACATCGCGCTCAAATATCAAGCCGACGACACGCCGATTACCCAAGCGAGCGAATACGAGCAAATCATCGCCGCACAGTTTGGCGTGTCAGAAAATAATAAATGGCTGCGCGACACCGTGCGGCTGGCGTGGCGGGCGAAGATTTTTCTGTCGTTGGAACTTGAAGCCTTAGGTCGTCTGAAAGAAGCCGCCGACACCGACGCAATTACCGTGTTCGCCCGCAATCTCAAAGACTTGCTGCTCGCCGCGCCCGCCGGACGGCTGACCACTTTGGGTCTCGACCCCGGCTACCGCAACGGTGTGAAATGCGCCGTGGTGGACGACACGGGCAAGCTGCTGGATACGGTCATCGTCTATTTGCATCAAGAAAACAATATGTTGGCAACGCTGTCGCGCCTGATTAAACAGCACGGCGTGAAGCTCATCGCCATCGGCAACGGCACCGCCAGCCGCGAAACCGACAAAATCGCGGGCGAACTGGTGCGCGGAATGCCGGAAATGGGGCTGCACAAAATCGTCGTTTCCGAAGCCGGCGCATCGATTTATTCCGCGTCCGAACTGGCGGCGCGCGAATTCCCCGACTTGGACGTTTCCCTGCGCGGCGCGGTGTCCATCGCCCGCAGGCTGCAAGACCCGCTCGCCGAGTTGGTCAAAATCGACCCCAAATCCATCGGCGTGGGCCAGTATCAGCACGACGTGAACCAAAGCCAGCTCGCCAAATCGCTGGACGCGGTGGTCGAAGACTGCGTGAACGCCGTCGGCGTGGACGTGAACACCGCCTCTGCGCCGCTGCTCGCCCGCATTTCGGGGCTGAACGCCACGCTGGCGCAAAACATCGTCGCCTACCGCGACGAAAACGGCGCGTTCGACAGCCGCAAAAAATTGCTCAAAGTGCCGCGCCTCGGCGAAAAAACCTTCGAGCAGGCGGCAGGATTTTTGCGCATCAACGGCGGCAAAGAGCCGCTGGACGCGAGCGCCGTCCACCCCGAAGCCTATCCCGTCGTCGCCAAAATGCTGGCTCAACAAGGCATTACCGCCGCCGAACTCATCGGCAACCGCGAGCGCGTGAAGCAAATCAAAGCGTCCGATTTCACCGACGAACGCTTCGGCCTGCCGACCATTCTGGACATTCTGTCCGAGCTGGAAAAACCCGGCCGCGACCCGCGCGGCGAGTTTCAGACGGCCTCCTTCGCCGAAGGTATTCACGAAATCAAAGATTTAGAAATCGGCATGATTTTAGAAGGCGTGGTCTCCAACGTCGCCAACTTCGGCGCATTCGTCGACATCGGCGTACACCAAGACGGCTTGGTACACATCTCCGCCCTTGCCGACCGTTTCGTGCAAGACCCGCGCGAAGTGGTCAAAGCGGGGGACGTCGTCAAAGTCAAAGTGCTGGAAGTGGATGCCGCCCGCAAACGCATCGCCCTCACCATGCGCCTTTCAGACGACCCTGCATCAGGCGCAGGCAAAAGGCAGCCTGAAAACCGAAATACACGTTCCGACAACCGAAGCAGCCAGCGCCACAGCGGAAACAAAGCCCCGCAAAACAGCGCGATGGCGGATGCGTTTGCCAAGTTGAAGAGATAAGGCCGTCTGAAAAGGATAACCGGCAAAGTACATTTTTTAATTCAAATAGGAAAAATCGTGATGACAGAGCAGGAAATTAACGCTTTACTTCAGCAAGGTATTGATTTGTATGATCAAGGTCTGTTAAAAGAGGCAGTGGATATTTGGCGCAGTATCAAACGTGAAGATTCACCCGAACTATATGCAAAAGCTCAATTTAATCTCGGCGTTACTTTGGAAAAACGAGGAGATGACGAAGGAGCAATAGCTGCCTACCAAAACGTTAAGCATGAAGATTC
>NZ_JBKGTW010000011.1:0-50639 GCF_046546535.1 Neisseria sp. WLZKY-1 | reverse complement strand
TTTCAGACGGCCTTTTGGTTTCAGACGGCCTTTTGGTTTCAGACGGCCTTTTGGTTTCAGACGGCCTTTTGGTTTCAGACGGCCTTTTGGTTTCAGACGGCCTTTTGGTTTCAGACGGCCTGAAAAAATGCGTGGGAAGCGTTGCTTCCCACGCATTTTTTCATTGTCTGCTACCCGCCAAAGTCGTCGAGCAGGATGTTTTCGTCTTCCACGCCCAAGTTTTTGAGCATTTTGATGACGGCCTGGTTCATTACTGGCGGGCCGCACATGTAGAACTCGCAGTCTTCGGGGGCTTCGTGGTTTTTGAGATAGTTTTCGTACAGCACGTTATGAATGAAGCCGGTGTAGCCGTCCCAGTTGTCTTCGGGCAGGGGGTCGGACAGGGCGACGTGCCATTGGAAGTTGTCGTTTTCGGCTTGCAGGCCGTCGAAGTCTTCGACATAGAACATTTCGCGTTTGGAGCGCGCGCCGTACCAGAACGAGATTTTGCGTTTGGATTTGAGGCGTTTGAGCTGGTCGAAGATGTGGGAGCGCATGGGTGCCATGCCTGCGCCGCCGCCGATGAAGACCATTTCGGCATCGGTATCTTTGGCGAAAAATTCGCCGAAGGGGCCGGAGATGGTTACTTTGTCGCCGGGTTTGAGTGACCAGATGTAAGAAGACATTTGGCCGGGAGGGGCATCGGGCATACGCGGTGGCGGGGTGGCGATGCGCACGTTGAGCATGATGATGCCTTTTTCTTCGGGGTAGGAGGCCATGGAGTAGGCGCGTAGGATGGGTTCGTCAACTTTGGAGACGTAACGCCAGAGGTCGTGTTTGTCCCAGTCTTCGTGGTATTCCTCGGGGATGTCGAAGTCTTTGTAGTACACGGTGTGCGGCGGGGCTTCGATTTGGATGTAGCCGCCTGCGCGGAAGGGGACTTCTTCGCCCTCGGGAATGGCGAGTTTGAGCTCTTTGATAAAGGTGGCTTTGTTGTCGTTGGAGATGACGGTGCATTCCCATTTTTTGACGCCGAACACTTCTTCGGGTACTTCGATGTCCATGTCGTTTTTGACGTTGACCTGGCAGGAAAGGCGGCAGCCTTCTTTGGCTTCGCGTTTGCTGATGTGGGAAAGCTCAGTGGGCAGGATGTCGCCGCCGCCGCTTTTGACGATGACGCGGCATTGTCCGCACGAGCCGCCGCCGCCGCAGGCGGAGGGGACGAAGATGCCTTTGCCTGCGAGTGCGCCCAAGAGTTTGCCGCCTGCGGGTACGTGAATGGCTTTGTCTGCGTCGTCGTTGATTTTGATGGTGACGTCGCCTTCGCTGACGAGCTTGGATTTGGCAAACAGAATCATCAGTGCCAAGGCCAAGACGATGACGGTAAACATCACGATGCCTAAGATAATTTCCATGTCCGCTCCTTTCTTATAGTTGGATGCCGGAGAACGACATAAACGCCATCGCCATCAGGCCGGCGGAGATGAAGGTGATGCCCAGGCCTTTGAGGCCTTTGGGGGCGTCGGAATATTTCATTTTTTCGGTGATGCCCGCCAGCGCGACGATGGCCAGCATCCAGCCGAGACCGGCACCGAAGCCGTAAACGACGGATTCGCCGAAGTTGTATTCGCGCTGCGCCATAAACGATACCGCGCCGAAAATCGCGCAGTTTACGGTAATCAGGGGCAGGTAGATGCCCAAGGCGTTGTAGAGCGCGGGGACGAATTTGTCGAGAAACATTTCGAGAATCTGCACCAGAGCGGCAATCACGCCGATGAAGGTGATGAATTTCAAAAAGGTCAGATCCACGCCTTCGACAATTGCGCCGTCTTTAAGGAGCGAGTAAACGAGTTGGTTGGCGGGTACGGACAGGCCGAGTACGAAAGTTACTGCCACGCCGAGGCCGAATGCGGTGGAGACTTTTTTCGATACCGCCAAAAAGGTGCACATGCCCAAGAAGAAAGACAGTGCCATGTTTTCCAAGAAGACGGATTTCACAAAGAGGCTTAAGTAGTGTTCCATGGTTTATTTCTCCGCCTGTTCGGGTTTCCAGGTGCGCAAGCCCCATACGAGGAAGCCGATGATGAAAAACGCGCTGGGGGCGAGCAGAAACAGGCCGTTGGCCTGATACCAGCCGCCGTCTTGGATGGTTTGGAAAACGGTGTGGCCGAACAGTTTGCCCGAGCCGACCAGCTCGCGGATGGTGGCGATGATGATGAGCATCATGCCGTAGCCTGCGCCGTTGCCGATGCCGTCAACCAGGCTTTCGAGCGGCGGCTCTTTCATGGCGAAGGCTTCGGCGCGACCCATCACGATGCAGTTGGTGATGATGAGGCCGACGAATACGGAAAGCTGTTTGGACAGTTCATACGCGTAAGCCTGCAAAAGCTGGTCGACCAGCGTTACCAGCGAGGCGACAATCGCCATCTGCACGATGATGCGGATGCTGTTGGGGATATAGTTGCGCACCATTGAGATGAAAAAGCTGGAAAAGCCGGTAACAAGGCTGACGGAAATGCCCATCACGATGGCCGTCTGAAGTTTGGTGGTGACGGCCAGCGCCGAGCAGATACCCAATACCTGCAAGGCAATCGGGTTGTTGTCGATAAAGGGTGAAAACATCAAGTGTTTCAAGCGTTTCATATCAGCCATTATTGTGCTCCTGCTGATTTTAATTTGTTCAGATACGGAATGTAGCCGTTTTCGCCGAACCAGTAGGCAAACGAACCCTGCACGCCTTTGGTGGTGAGTGACGCGCCGGAGAGGCCGTCTACGCCGTGCTCTTTGTCCGCACCCGCGCCTTTGCCGACGTGAATCGCCAGTTTGCCCTGCTCGTCAAACAGCTTTTTGCCGACAAACTTCTGCTGCCACAGCGGATTGCCGATTTCGCCGCCCAAACCCGGGGTTTCGCCCTGGTCGTAGTAGGTGATGCCGTTGATGGTGTTGCCGTCGGGCTGGATGGACACGAAGCCGTACATCACCGACCACAGGCCGTTGCCGTGCATGGGCAATACGATTTGGCTGACTTTGCCCGCGTCGTCTTTCACCAGATAGATTTCGGTGTATTTGGCGCGGCTTTTGATGTTGGCCAAGTCGTCTTCGGGCTTGATTTGGATGCTTTGCGCGGGGTCTTTGGCGGCAATGCGCGCGCTGAAATCGGCGGGTGCGTCTTTCACATATTCGCCGGTGGCCAAATCAACCACGCGCTGCTCGATGCGTTCGGCAAACACTTTGCTGATGTCGGTGTTTTTGTCCAGCAGTCCGGCCACGCTCAAAATGTAGCCCTGCTTGTCCTGTACCTTTTTGGCCGTCTGAACCGGTTTCAGGCCAACAACCGCGCCGGCCACAATCACCGAACAAATCAGGCTCACTACCAATACGACAATCAGCGTGCCGCTGAAGCTGTCTTTATCGAATTTCTTAGCCATTGCTGCGCGCCTTTCTGCGTTTGATATTCGCCTGTGCGACGAAATAGTCGAAAATCGGAGCAAACAGGTTGGCAAACAGAATCGCCAACATCATGCCTTCGGGGTAGGCGGGGTTGACCACGCGGATTAACACGCACATCACGCCGATAAGCGCGCCGTACCACCATTTGCCGGTGTTGGTAAAGGATGCGGACACGGGGTCGGTAGCCATAAACAGCATACCGATGGCAAAGCCGCCCACTACCAAATGCCAATACCAGGGCATGGAGAACATCGGGTTGGTATCCGAGCCGATGGCGTTAAACAGCGTCGACATGGCCACCATGCCGATCATCACTCCTGCAATGATGCGCCATGAGGCGATGCGCGCAAACACGATGAACGCGCCGCCGATTAAGAGTGCCAGCGTGGACACTTCGCCGACGGAGCCGGGCATATGGCCGATAAAGGCATCCATCCAAGTGAGCGGCTGGCCGGTAACGGCGTTTTGCAAACCCGCTGCGCCGCCGGTTGACCACTGCGCCAGCGCGGTTGCGCCGGAAAAGCCGTCCACGGCCGTCCAAATCGTGTCGCCGGTCATTGCGGCCGGATAGGAGAAAAACAGAAAAGCGCGGCCTGCCAGCGCGGGGTTCATGAAGTTTTTGCCCGTACCGCCAAACACTTCTTTGGCCACAACCACGCCGAAGGAAATGCCCAACGCGGCCTGCCACAGCGGAATGGTCGGCGGCAGAATCAGCGCGAACAGAATCGAGGTAACGAAAAAGCCCTCATTGATTTCGTGTTTGCGGATTGTGGCAAACAACACTTCCCAAAAGCCGCCCACCACAAACACGGTAGCGTAAACCGGCAGGAAGTAAACCGCGCCGAAGAGCATTTTCGACAACACGCCCGCATCGGCCGACATATTGATGCCCAAAGCGTCGGCCAGCGCGTAATGCCAGTTGCCCGCGATGTTTTGCGCCAGCATTTCGGCAGAGGCCGTCTGAAAAGCCTGGTCGCCCACGTTGTACATACCGAAAAACATGGCGGGAAACAGCGCAAACCACACCAAAATCATCATGCGCTTGGAGTCGAGTGCGTCGCGCACGTGCGCCGCCTTGCGCGTTACCGCGCCCTGCGTGTAGAAAATCGTCGCCGCCGCCTCGTAGAGGGCATACCATTTTTCATGTTTGCCGCCGGGCAGAAAATGCGGTTCGATTTTTTCAAAAAATTGTTTCAAACCCATGTTTAACCTTCCTTCTCAATGGTTTCCAGCACCTTGCGCAACAGCGGGCCGTATTCGTATTTGCCCGGGCACACAAAGCTGCACAGCGCCAAATCTTCCTCGTCGAGCTCCAGGCAGCCCAAGTCCTGCGCACTGTCGCTGTCGCCGACAATCAAATCGCGCAAAAGCAGCGTAGGCAAAATGTCCAGCGGCATCACGCGCTCGTAAGTGCCGATGGGCACCATCGCGCGGTGGCCGCCGTTGAGGGCGGTGTCGAATTTGAACAATTTGTTTTTCAAAAAATGGCCGAGGGTGGTACGCGTTACCGAATACCTGCCCGGCTGAGGGGCAAGCCAGCCAAACAATTCTTTGGCGCGGCCTTCTTCGATAACCGAAATCTGGTTGTGGTAGCGGCCGAGATAATCGTGTGCACCGGCCGCAATCGCGCCGTTTAACACCGAGCCGGAAATCACGCGGTTGTCGCCCTCTTCCAGTTCGCCCGCGCACAATTCGGACACTTTCGCGCCCAAGAGCGTGCGGAGCAAACGCGGTTTCTTCACCTGCGAGCCGCCCAAAGCCACCACGCGGCTGCTGTTCAGACGGCCTGTGGCAAACAGGCGGCCGATGGCAATCACGTCCTGATAGCCGATGACCCACACGGTTTTATTCAGGCCGACCGGGTCGATAAAGTGAATGTGCGTGCCGCTCAAACCCGCCGGATGGGGACCGGAAAATTCGTGTACGGCGATATTGGCCGCGTTTTCAGACGGCACATCCGCGCCCGCCGCCTTGCACACATGCACCGTGCGCTCGGTAAGGCGGCTCAACACCAGCAGGCCGCGTTGGAAATCTTCGGCGGCCTCTTTGATGATCACAACGGGGTCGGCCGCGAGCGGATTGGTGTCCATCGCGTTGACGAAAATCGCAGCGGGAGCGGCATCGACGGCAGGGATTTTGCTGAACGGGCGGGTACGGAAAGCCGTCCACAAGCCCGATTGAACCAGATTGCGGCGCACCGCGTCGCCATCGAGCTTGGCCAGCTCTTCGGGCGCATAGCGGTCGAACTCGATTTCGCCCCCGTCCTCGAGCCGGATAACCACCGACTGCAACACGCGCTTTTCGCCACGGTTGATGGCGGACACCACGCCCGCCGCCGGCGCGGTGAACACCACACCCGGATTTTTCTTATCTTCAAACAATACTTGGCCTTTTTTGACGGCATCGCCCTCTTTGACTTTCATCGAGGGACGCATACCGGCGTATTCTTCGCCAAGCAACGCGATTTCTGTAATGGCAGCACCGTCAAAGACGGTTTGTTCCGGCCTGCCCGCAATGGGCAGATCCAAGCCTTTTTTGATTCTGATCATAGGTCTGCATTACTTTTGGTAGGTTTAAAAAATACAGCAGCCGCCGACTATTCGGGTTGGCGGCATTCTTATGGCTTTGTTTTTCCGCCTGAAAACAGGCGTAATGTAAAGATTGTTTACAATATAAGCCCGCCGATTTTACAGGAAGCGCCTTTTTTTTGCCATAGCGCTGCTGCTTTTTACGGCAGATGCCATAAAGAGGCCGTCTGAAAACGGCTGCGCGGCGGCGGCGGGTTTTCAGACGGCCTCTTGGCTCGGAAGCGTTCAGCGCCCGTCGAAAAACTTCTTGTAATACCGATCGATACGGCCGATGGTAACGGCGTCGGTCGGAGTCAGGATGCGCTGCTGCAAAGTCAGGCGTATCAGTTCTTCGTCTTCTTTTTCGGCTTCGGCGCAGTCGGCCGACTGGTTTTTGCGCAGATAATCGATCATCTCGGCAAGCTGGCGTTTCGCCTGTTCGAAATCGGACATGGTTTTCCCTTTTTTCTTTTCTTACGGATAAACAAATCTTACAGATAAACAAACGGCGGGTATGAAACCCGCCATAGCGTTTGAAACCGGACAAACCGGCCAATCGGATACTGATGCTCAGGCTGCCTGGATATTGGCGGCTTGCAGGCCTTTGGGACCGCTGGTTACATCAAAGGAAACTTTCTGACCCTCTTTCAGGGTTTTGAAGCCTTCCATATTGATGGCGGAGAAATGTGCGAACAGATCGTCGCCGCCTTCGTCGGGGGTGATGAAACCAAAACCTTTTGCATCGTTAAACCATTTAACAGTACCGGTTGCCATAAATTACTACTTTCTATATTGAAAAATTGATAAAACCAAGCTAGACGGGGCATTACCGTAAGACGCGTTTTCCGTTTTAGAGTAATTGCCCGAGTCGGGCTTAACCGTCTTTTTACCTATGTTAAGCAATGTAGTCAAGCAATAAACGGGGAAAATCGTTTTTTCCCGGCAAAAAACGCAAAAAACAACAGTTATCGCATAAAACTGCCTGAAATTCAGGCAGTTTTCGCTTAGCCGCAGACAAAAGGCCATCTGAAAACAGGCATTGCTCCGTTTCAGACGGCCTTTTGGTTTTCAGACGGCCTTTTCCCGCTCGATTTCCACGCCGACCTCGCGCACGTCGGGCAGGATGCCGGGTTTGACCAGCCGCACCCTCACCCACACGGCGGGAAAGTCGGAGAGCACCAGCTCGGCGATGTGCCCGGCCAGCGTTTCGAGCAGGAAAAACTGCTGTCCGTGCAGGCTTTTGCGTACCGCTTCGCACACTTCGCCGTAGTGCACCGTATCGGCGATGTCGTCGCTGCCGCCGCGCGGGGGCAGGCCGATGTCGAGGTCGATAACGAGCGTCTGCGGCTGCCTGCGCTCCCAGTCGTACACACCGATCAGGGTGTCGGCCTTCATACCGTGAAGGAAGATTTTGTCCATTTTGCCGCACTCCGTTTTCGGATAGAATGCTGCGGATTTTAAAACAATACGGACAAACCATGTTTGATTTCTTGGTTGTGGCGGCGGCTTATCTGATCGGTTCGCTGTCGTTTGCGGTGATTGTGTCGAAACTCTCGGGCATGGACGATCCGCGCACCTACGGCTCGGGCAATCCGGGCGCGACCAACGTTTTGCGCAGCGGCAGAAAAAAGGCCGCCGCGCTCACTTTATTGGGCGACGCGCTCAAAGGCACGGCGGCGGTGCTGCTGGCCAAGGCGCTGTGGGTGCCGCTCGCGCTGTCCACGCCGACCATCGCGCTCTCGGCTCTGGCAGCGCTTGCCGGCCATATGTGGCCGGTCTTTTTCGGCTTTAAGGGCGGCAAGGGCGTGGCGACGGCGTTGGGCGTGCTGCTGGCGCTGTCGTGGCCGACGGCTCTGGTGTGCGCGGCGGTGTGGCTGATTGTGGCCTTCGGCTTCCGCGTCTCCTCGCTGGCGGCGCTGGCGGCTACGGCAACCAGCCCCGTTGCCGCTTTTTTCTTTATGCCTTATCCGTCGTGGGTGGCAGCAACCGCCGCCATCGCCCTTTTGGTGCTGTGGCGTCACAAAAGCAATATTCAAAACCTGCTGGCGGGGCGCGAAAGCAAAATCGGCGACAAGGCGCAATAACGCGTTTTCAGACGGCCTCATTGATTCGGTGAGGCCGTCTGAAAGCCTTTTCAGGACAAAAACATGAAATTCCGTTTTTCAGACGGCCGCAAAGCCCTCGTCTTTCTCGCCGCCCTCTTCACCCTCTCGGCCTGCGCCAAATTCCAATACCAGCCCGTTGCCACCATCGCCAAAGTCAACCCCGCCGCAGGCTACCGCCTCGAAACCGCCTACCGCAACAAACCGGCGGGCGACGATCTTCTGGTGGTACTGATGTTTTCCGGCGGCGGCACGCGGGCGGCGGCCTTGGGCTACGGCGTTCTCGAAGAACTCAACAAGCAAACGGTTTACAACGGCGGCCGCAAACAGACCATGCTCGAAGCCGTCGACTTGGTTTACGGCGTTTCCGGCGGCTCGGTGCTGGCCGCCTACTTCGCCCTGCACGGCCGCGACACCATCCCTTCCTTTGAAAAACGCTTTCTGAAACAAAACTTCCAGCGGCAGGTTTCCAAACAAATTTTCTCCATCGCCAATCTGCCGCGCCTGACTTCGCCCGAATTCGGGCGCGGCGACCTGTTGCAGGAGCAGTTTGAAAGCACTCTGTTCAAAAACGCCACCTTCGGCGATCTCGCCAAACACGGCAAAGGCCCCTTCGCCGTGATTACCGCCACCGATATGTCGGCGGGCAACCGCGTCGAGTTTACGCAGGAATATTTCGACGCGCTGTGCGTCGATCTGTCGGATCTGCCCATTGCCCGCGCCGTTGCCGCATCCAGCGCCGTGCCTTTGGTGTTCGCGCCCGTCACCGTCAACAATAACGGCGGCAACTGCGGCTACCGCCTGCCCGAACAAATCGTCCGCGCCGTTGCCGACGAAAACGGCAGCGACAAACTGCAGCAGCAGACCCGCCTCGAAATGCTGATGCAGGGCATCATGAACTACCAGGACAGCCGCAGCCGCCCCTACGTCCACCTGCTCGACGGCGGCCTCACCGACAACCTCGGCCTGCGCGGCCTGCTCGACATGAGCGACCTCTACGGCAAATCCGTCTACACCCGCGTCAACAACAACCGCATCCGCAAAGTCGTCATCATCAACGTCAATGCGCAAAACAACCCCGCCAGCCACATCGACAAAACTGCCGCCGTGCCCGGCCTGCGCGCCGTTGCCGCCTCCGTCATCGACATTCCCATCGGCAAATATTCGCAGGAAACCCTGCGCCGCTTCCGCGCCTTCGCCGACCAGTGGAACGCCGACCTCGACGGCTCGCAGGGCGGCAAAAAAGTCGATATGTACTTTGTCAGCCTCAACCTTGCCGACCTGCCCGACTCGCCGCTGCGCCGCCGCGTGCTCGACATCACCACCAGCTTCTACCTGCCCGCGCAGGATGTGAACAGCCTGAAAGAAGCCGGCCGCGTCCTGCTTTCGCGCTCGCAGGAATACCGCCGCCTGATGCAGGATCTCGCCCTGCCCGCCCCTGCCGCCGAACCGATTCCCGAGCCGCAGGTTCAAAGCAAAGGCAAAACGAAAGAGGCGGCCGCAAACGCCGCCCCACCCGAACAAAACCCATCCGCCACACAGGCGCAATAAGGCCGCGCCAGACAACAGGCCGTCTGAAAACGAAGCCCAACGAAGTTACCCCCGCAGCACAAACCGAAACCGCCCATGAACCACCCCGAAATCTTCATCCTCGTCGTTATCGTTTTGCAACTCTTCACCTTCGGCTTGGGGCGTTCGCTGCAATGGCTGTTTGCCCCGTTTCTGGCGCGGCGCGGCCGTATTTGGCTGATGGTACTGGCCTTTTTTGTTTCAGACGGCCTCCTTGTCGGACTCCTGCTGCAACTGGGTCATTTCATCTTCCGCGCCATGGCATTCTGGATGGTGCTGCTGCTGTTTGTGATGTACGCCGCCCTCGCTACCTTCCTGCTCCATTTGCTGCTGCGCCGCCTGCTGCCCGAAATCCGCTTGGCGCGCGCCCTGCGCCTGTTCGCGCCGCTGGCCGTCCTTGCCCTGTTCGCCTTCGGCCTCTACAACGCCTACACCCCCGTCGTCCGCCATCAAAAAATCGTTATCAACAAAAAACTCGCCAAACCGCTGCGTATCGGCATGGCCAGCGACACCCACCTAGGCATCCTTTTCGGCGGCCGCCAACTCGACCGCCTCGCCGACATCATGAAAACGGAAAAGCCCGACCTCATCCTGCTGCCGGGAGATTTGATGGACGACAACGTACAAGCCTACCGCCGCGAAAATATGCGCCCGCACCTGGCCAAACTCGCTGCCCCGCTCGGCGTCTACGCCACCCTCGGCAACCACGACTTCCTCGGCGACGAGCGCGAAGTGTACGAAGAGCTGGAAAAAGCGGGCGTGCGCGTGCTGGCCAACCGCGCCGTCGAAACCGGCGGCCTCTTAATCGTCGGCCGCAACGACGACCTCGACAAACGCCGCCCAAGCACCCGCAAACTGTTGTCCGGCCAAAATACCGCCCTGCCCGTCATCCTCCTCGACCACCGCCCGACGCAAATCGAAGAACACAGCCGCCTGCCGGTAGACATCCAAGTGTCCGGCCACGTCCACAACGGCCAAATCGCCCCCGCCAACCTCATCGTCCGCACCCTCTACCACCTGCACTACGGCTACGAAAAAATCGGCAACGGCCACTTTTTCGTCACATCGGGTTACGGCTTCTGGGGCATCCCCCTGCGGCTGGGTTCGCAGTCGGAAGTATGGATTATCGACGTGGAAGGGCGGCAATAGAGTGTCCGAACATACTTTCAGACGGCCTCCCCGCAAACCGCTATGAACATCCGCAAAGCCCTGTCCCAAACCGCCGCCGCCTTCGCCGCCGTCCTTGCCGCCTATTTCGCCGCCGCTTGGATACTCTCCTCCCTGGTCTGCCGCGAAAACGAAAGCGGCGGCGAAGTCACCCTCTACCTGCACAGCAACGGCGCGCACGCCGACATCGTCATGCCGCTCACCGACCCCGCCTTCGACTGGCGCACCGTCGCACCGCCCGAACACACCACGGGCGGCAAAAACGGCGCCGCCTACCGCCACATTGCCATCGGCTGGGGCGAGCGCAACTTCTACCTAAACACCCCGCGCTGGCGCGACCTCACCGCCGCCACCGCCCTCCGCGCCCTCAGCGGCGCCAACCAAACCCTGATCCACACCGTCTACTACACCGCGCCGCCTGCCGAAGGAGAACACACCGTCCGCTTCACCGTCTCCCGCCACCAATACCGCCGCCTCGCCGAAAACCTCGCCGCACACTTCAAACGGCAAAACGGCCGAACCCTGCCCGTCGTCGCCGCACACTACACCGCCGACGACGCCTTCTACGAAGCCGAAGGCCGCTATCACCTCTTCAACACCTGCAACAGCTGGCTCAACCGCCGCCTTGCCGAAAGCGGCCTGCGCTCCGTCGTCTGGACACCCTTCGCCGCCCCGCTGCTCGATGCCTACCGCCAGCCCTAAGGCCGTCTGAAAAACCACCCACCTCGTCATTCCCGCGTTTATGCCCCGCAGGGGTACAGGCAGGAATCTTTACCCCGCTGCGGCAGCCCGTATTTGCGGCGGACGGTTCGGCTGACGCAAGCCCCGTCGGCACAAGCTTTCAGACGGCCTCCAAGCCCAAACACCGCGTGGGCAAAAGGCCGTCTGAAAAAAACAGCAGGAAAGGCCGTCTGAAACCTCCGTCATTCCCGCGTTTATGCCCCGAAGGGGTACAGGCGGGAACGGCCTCTTTGGGCTACAATGCCGCCTTTTTACGCCCCCCGCCCGCCATGCACTACATCCTGCTCGCCCTGTTTGCCGCCGCCGCGCTGATACTCGGCGCCAAAGCCCATTACCGCTGGACGCGCTTTTTCGCCGCCTGCCAGTTTGTGTTCCTGTTTGGCGCGATGTTTGCCGCCAGCGGCCAATGGCAGCGCGGTTTGAACTTTGCCTCGGTATTGTTTGTCGTATTTGTCCTGTTTCACCGCCTGAAAATCCACTATTACAAACAGCCGTTGCTGGTTTCCGACCTTTTTCTCGCTTTCGACTGGCGCAACTGGGAAACGCTGGCGCACTACAAAGGCGCGATTGTCGCTGTGGCCGCTCTGCTGGGCATTTTGGGCTACGCGCTTTTCGGCTGGTCGGGCGCGGCGGTTTCAGACGGCCTCTGGCGCGGCTTGGCCGCCGCTGCCAGCATCGTCAGCCTGCTTTTGATGGTGCGTTACACCAAAGACAAACGCGCGGTGCAGGTGTGGCTCGATTCCCTGCCCGACGACGGCCGCGACGTGTTTCTCAACCTGCCGATGTCCTGTCGCGGCGTGTTTTTCAAAACGCCCGAGTTCGGCGGCGACGGCGCGCGTTTCAAGCAGCTTTTGGAAGCGCAAAGGCCGTCTGAACAACCCGAAAAGCAGCCTGAAAACGCCAAGCCCGACATCGTGATTTGTTTGCAGGAATCCACGCTCAACCCGCACCAATTTGATTTCCAAAGCGAAAACCTGCCGCCGCTGCCCATGTTTGCGCCGCAGGCCGACACCCGCTTTGCCGCGCCGCTGCGCGTGCACACTTTCGGCGGTGGCACATGGAAATCTGAGTTTGCCCTGCTTGCCGGCCTGCCCTCCACCGATTTCGGCGCACTCGCCAGCGGCGTGTTTTACTCCGTCGTGCCCCACATCCAAAGCGGCCTGATCCGCAACCTCAAAGCCGCAGGCTATTACTGCGTTGCCCTGTCGCCCTTTACCAAAGGCAATTACAACGCCAAAGCCGCCTACGACCATTTCGGTTTCGACCTGATGCTCCAGCCGCAGGAACTCGGCTACCCCGCGCCTTTGAGCAAAAACCTGTGGCACATCGGCAGCGACGAAATGCTGCAATACGCGCAAATGATTCTGGAAAAACGCCATCCCGCGCTGCAAAACATCACGCAGCCGATGCTGGTGTATGTGCTGACCATGAAAGAGCACGGCCCCTACCGCGCCGACACGCCCAACCATTACCGCTTGGTTTCAGACGGCCTGCCCGACAAATCCGTCGCCTGCCTCAACGACTACGCCGAGCGCATCGCCGCGCTCAACGACGCCACCGAAGCCTTCAACTCATGGCTGCAAACGCGCGGCCGCGATTATGTGTTTGCCTACTTTGGCGATCATCAGGCCAACTTTGAAACCGCCACCCCACTCAAGAAAGGCCGTTTCGCCAACCCCGATTACGTCACCCAAGCCGCTATCCGCAGCAGCCTTGACTGCACGCCGCAAGAGCAGCCTGAAATCCTCGATCTCGCCTTTTTCGGCGGTCTCATCCTCGAGGCAGCAGGCATTGCCCCGCAAGACGACTTCATGCGCGCCAACACCGCCATGCGCCGCTTATCCGGCGGCGGGCTGGAAGACTGCGCCGATAAAGATTTGCTCAACGACTACCGCGATTATCTTTACCGGCATATCAAAATCAGCGGTTAGGCCGTTTGCAAGAAGTAACGGCAAAGGCCGTCTGAAAACCCGTTTCAGGTTTTCAGACGGCCTCTTTGTGTTTGGTAAGGCTGTTTGAATGGTCAGGCCGTCTGAATGGGTGAGGCCGCCCGCTTCATGCAAGTGCCATAGACAAGCCTCTGCCGCCTGTGTACCATCGCCCGCTCTTTTTTCAGACGGCCTAAAACAGGACACCCATGCACCCCTCCACCGATTTCGACCTGGTTTTATTCGGCGCCACCGGCGATCTGGCGATGCGCAAACTGCTGCCCGCCCTCTTCAACGCCCACATCACCGGAGCGCTGCACCCGCAGGGACGCATCATCGGCGTCAGCCGCAGCCGTCTCAGCCGCGACACCTATCTGGACAGAATCCGCGAAGAAAGCAAAATCCCCTTCGGCCAAATCACGCCCGAACAATGGGCGTCGTTTGCCGCACGCATCAGCTACCTGCCGCTGGACATCGCCGAGGCGCAGGACTTCGCCGCGCTCGCCGCGCAAACCGCGCAGAAACCGCACGCGGCCGTCGTCATTTATCTGGCGACCGCGCCCAAATTCTTCGCCCAAGCCTGCCGCCATCTCGCACAGGCGGGGCTGAACGGAGAAAACGTCCGCATCGTGCTGGAAAAACCGCTGGGCACCGACCTTGCCTCCTGCCGCCGCATCAACGACGACATCGCGCAATACTTCTCCGAACAGCAGATCTACCGCATCGACCACTACCTGGGTAAAGAAAGCCTGCAAAATCTCACCGCCCTGCGCTTTGGCAACGCTCTGCTCGAGCCGCTGTGGAACGGCGAGCATATCGCATCCGTAGAAATCACCGCTGCCGAGCGTCTCGGCGTCGAAGAGCGCGGCGAATCCTACGACACCGTCGGCGCCCTGCGCGACATGGTGCAGAACCACATCATGCAGATGCTCTGTCTCACCGCCATGGAGCGCCCGAAATCCCTGTCTGCCGACGACGTGCGCGACGCCAAGCTGCAACTCATCCGCAGCCTCAAACCGCTCGACCCCGAACGCGACGCCGTGCGCGGCCAATACACCGCCGCCGACGGCTGCAAAGGCTACACCGAAGAACACAAAGTCGCGCCAGACAGCCGCACCGAAACCTACGCCGCCCTGCGCTGCGAAATTGACACCCCCCGCTGGGCGGGCGTCCCCTTCTACCTGCGCACCGGCAAACGCCTCGACACCCACACCGCCAAAATCGCCCTCACCTTCAAACCGCTTTCAGACGGCCTCTTCCCCCCGTTTGCCAACCGCATCGTTATCCGTCTGCACCCCGACGAAACCGTCCACCTGCACTTCGCCGTCAAAACCCCCGGCCGCAGCGACAGCCTCTCCCCCGCCGAAGCCATCCTCCCGCCCGCCGCAAGTGCCGCTCCCCGCCCCGGCGCCTACGAAACCCTGCTGCTGGAAGCCATTGCCGGACGGCAAAACTTCTTCAACCGCCGCGACGAACTCGAAGCCGCCTGGGCATGGCTCGACCCCGTTCTCAAACACTGGGCGCAAGACCCCGCCCCGCCGCACCCCTACCCCGCCGGCAGCCGCGGCCCTGCAGCCGCCGACAGACTCATTGCCGACGACGGCGGGCGGACGGAAGACTGACGCGTTTTCAGACGGCCGCAGCAAATCCGTCCCCACCTACATCGTGCGGGGATGACGTTTCTGAAAACGCAGAAAGCCGATACGGCAGGCTAGCAATCTTCTTTTGCGCCGCACCGGTTCGCCACAAAAGGCCGTCTGAAAAGCCTGCAAACTTTTCAGACGGCCTGAAAGTTGATATGGACAGAAACATGAACCTGAAAACGCTGCCCTATATATAGTGAGTCAAAATAAAAAAGATACAAGACAGCGAGCCGCAGACAGTACAAGTAGTACGGCAAGGCGAGATAACGCCGTATATTTTTTATTTGGGCTCACTATATTTTCCGATAGCAAAAAGCTGCCGATGATTTTTATATATTAAAGAAAAACAGCCACAAGACAGGCATCCGACTCCTGTATAGAAAACCGCCTGAAAAGTTTACAAACTTTTCAGGCGGTTTCACTTACTCACATATCACCTATTAAAAGATTTCACGCCAGCTAACTCGGCGGATAGGCGGCCGCGGCAAGTTTACTTTGAGTACATAAGTTTTACCGTCTGGCGTTTTATAAACCATTACATTATGTACAACACCACTAGAATCCGTTACTTTCAAAAGGCTGACAGTACCATTAGCACCCAACAGCGCTGCGATCGGTCCTGTTCCTTGTTTATAGTAGTCAACAATACCCGAACCTGTACTACTCAATAACGGATAAGTAACGCCCGAAGAGCTAACAGTATCGCAAGAAAGAAGAGGAGAGCTTCCATCGATGTAGCTATTCACAATCAGATATTTACCATTGCTCAAATATGGGCTGTAAATAATCTGTTCATATTGAGTAACTAGTTGTCCACCTTCCCTGTACGTCTTAGTACCCAAATCCATATACCAGCCATGCTGTTTAGTCCAATCCACCTTATTGGTGCTCAGTGTTTTGGAATCGTGAGTCTCACCATTGGCATCGGTAAATGCTTTTGTTGTAGTGCTAACTGTTTGTTGCTGAAGCTGGTTATGACCAATGATATTAACCGGAGCAAACTTCACAGCAGTCCTGTCGCGCAAACCATATAAACTTTGCGTTCCTTTTGCATAAGAAGCTTTTTTCTCCAAATAACCTTCTTGGCGATGACCTGTACCGAAATTTAAAACTGGATCACCACCTGTACCATTATCAGTACTTACAACAATTTTCGTAGTAATCGGTTGTCCGGCGCGCGTTGTGAAGATTCTCTCCGCTTTACCGGTATTATCGGTTAAGTCGAATCGCCATACATTGCCTTTTAAGTCGCCGGCGTAAGCATAATCATAAATCAAGTCGCCATCGACATCTGTCGGTGTCACATAAGCAATACCATTAGGCGCATCAACAGTTCCACCAACATTAGTACTGATGAAACGGAAGCTTGGCACACCCGTTTGCTTGTTAATCGACATTACATAGATACCGGCAGGTCCTGCAGAAGGGGTACAGTTACCATTTGTTGCATCCTCTTTCGAACACCAGCCATTACCGAACACCGCTCCCCAAGTACCATCATGGAAGCGTCCGAATACCGGTGTGCCATAAGTATTACCCAAGTTCGACCAAATCCCACCACTGGTATTTGACCATTCTCCGATAACATTTGTGGCAGAGAATTTATCGGGCTCAGTAATATCCAATGCATATACGGAACTGCCACCGGCACCCAAACCGCTTAACAACCATGTATGCCATTTGCCGTTGTAATACACATCTCCCGTTGCAGGAGAGGCATCATTGTAGAAATTATGGCCATAATGAGAATTTGAAAAATCAAGTGAATCATTCCCTTTATTATGCATTCTCTGCAAAACAGAGGACGGCATAAAGGCAAATAATTCCTGACCATCATTATTTTTGGTATCAAATTGTCTGCTCGAATTATAATTACCGCTGCGGAAAGCATGTAAGAAGCCGTCATTCGATCCAGCATACACGGCATTTACTCTACCATAATTCTGATCAGCAAAATCACGATAATCTTTTTCATCCCCAACAGCATTACCTCGGAGATCATTCCAGATCCGGTGATAATTCATATTGGAAGGATAACCTACCCATACCGGACTGGAATTAATGATATCGCCTAAGACGCTGTTTCTAACGCGGAATTTACCAACGCCTACCCGAACCTGTTCTTGGCTGCGGTCACCTTTTATATAGTCCAAACGTTGTTGGCCAGTTGTTTCGGTTTCGCCAGTAGAATACAAACTTGCTTTTTGAGCTTGAGTAAGATTTCCCCACTCCAATGATGTTCCTGCCACACCATTCCAAGTAAAGAATTTCCTAGATGTCTGTTTAGGTGTATTGGCTGCACCGGTTTCCTTACAAGCGCCGCCATTCAGATTACACGCAGCATCCCAGTTGGCTTTTTCATTCACGCCGAATTTAGCATTGTCCCCCGTTCCACTATGAACAAAGGTTCTCGCCAACAACTGACCTGACCAATCATACGGGTTGTAAAGCGAAAGATAAACCTGCGTGTCACTTACCACTCTCGCATTTGGCAAGTTCACACTGGCGCTACCTTCCGATTGCGTACTGGGCGCAGCCTTAAAGCAGGTAACTTCATGGTTGTTATGAGATCCACCTGTCGAGCCTACGAAAGCAAAACGGAATGCCCGAGGCAACGCACCATTGGTAGAGGCCAAGTCCCTATCTTTAATAACTGTCTGGTATTCACCGCCATTCCAGCTATATTGGACAGTACCCTTGTTATCAGGAGTAATTTTAATTCTATATTGAATAGGCACAGCAGTAGACCGACTTTTCGTATCAGTCCACATATAGACGGGCAAACGTTTGCTATCAATATATTCGTAATTGTATAACTTACGTTTAGGATCTTTAGAGTCTGCGGAAAGGGTAATATTGCTCTTTATATGATCTGGCAGAAACGTAGGAGTAATCGTCAACGTACCTGTACGACACATACTTTTCAGCCAGTTTTTATTATTTGCATTATCCGGCAAATTATAGCAACCAGAAGCATTACACCAACCACGTTGATTAGCACTCAATGCTGTCTCCGTCAGATTCGGAGTTGGATTACGAGTCCAAAAATATTTAAACTTGTTCCCTTCCCAAGCACGCTTCCAGTCATTCAGTTTACTTGTCGGCACAGTACCCCAACCGTTCACCCTATAAAGATCCCGTAAAAAATCGCCGGACAGCATATAGTTGATATTGGTTTTACCTGCGCCACGAATACCGATAGCATTAAATGATCCATTGGGATATTTGAATTCCGGATATCTTCCTTCATCCCTAGCATCTACCCAACTTCCATCTTTCCGCTTACCCACGCCTGTACTGGTACTATCTTGAGGGCCATTGACGAAGTTACCGAATTCATCCATACCGATGGCCAAATATCCGCCATCCACACCACTATAGATCGGGTTATCGTTGGCACAGGTATAGCCCAACGATCCGCCATTCGCACCAATGCTGACAGGACGGTCTGCATCTAACAAATAAAAAGACATACCGTCAGCACCGTTACCACCCCATACATAAGTGGTAAAGGTAATCTCAACACCTTCATTAGTCGGAAACGGAACTTCGGAAACAATACCGCCCACACGGTGGTTGGTCGCAGGCGTCAGGCGCAAAGCACCGCTACCCACATCATCTTTCTTACCGGTTGCGCACGCACCCGGAGTGCCTGAAACGGTCGCTGATGCGGTTTGGCTGCCTGTTCCGGCAGTCAAACAAGCCTCGTTTACGGCAGTTGAGTCAGTCCTACTGGTAATGCCGCTACCCGGCTGCGGCATATACCATCTGTTTTTGGTTACACCCTTTGTGAAATCCTCTTCGATAACCAGTGCACCAACCCCGCTTGTCGAAAACAGCGTGATAGCGGCCAGCACCGCCGAACAGCATGGTTTTAATCTTAATTTATTCATTTTGTTTTCCTTGTGTTTACTGCGAAATGACAACATTCCAAATCAACCGTCTTGCCGCCGGATGTTTTCCCCGCATAAATTTAAAACATAGTTCTACCAGCTCCCGTATTATATCGTAATATTTTCAATTCAAACAAACATTTTTACTTTTATCAGACAAGCGACTATGCAACAAAATTTGCCAGCCGTTGCACAACGAGCCGCTAATTTCCTGCATCCTAAAAACAGCAGCGAAAAGGCCGTCTGAAAAGCCTACAAACTTTTCAGACGGCCTTTCCCCGCCGCTTGCGGCGGGGCATCGCGTTTGGCGGCGTCAGTCGCCGATGATGTCCATGTTTTTGTCTTTAAACTGCGTGTTCGGCACTTTGACAATCAGCGGGTCGATTCTGCCGATGGCTTTTTCGTCTTTTCCCGGATAGTCGAGTTGGTGCAGGAAGTAGCGGATGCAGTTGAGGCGGGCGCGTTTTTTGTCGTCGGATCGGATAATCGTCCAGGGCGCGTCGCCGGTGTGGGTGTGGAAGAACATGGCGTTTTTCGCTTCTGTGTAGTCGTCCCAGCGGTCGAGCGACTGGATGTCGACGGGCGAGAGTTTCCAGTGTTTCAGCGGGTCGTCGCGGCGGGAGATGAAGCGGCGCAGCTGTTCTTCGCGCGATACGGAAAACCAGAATTTAAAAAGATGCAGGCCGCTGTTGACCAGCATGCGCTCGACTTCGGGCGCCTGGCGCATAAAGAGCAGGTATTCCTGCGGCGTGCAGAAGCCCATCACGCGCTCGACGCCGGCGCGGTTATACCAGGAGCGGTCGAAAAACACCATTTCGCCCGCAGTGGGCAGGTTTTGGATGTAGCGCTGGAAATACCATTGGCCGCGCTCGGTTTCGGTAGGTTTTTCCAGCGCAACCACGCGGGCGCCGCGCGGATTGAGGTGTTCCATAAAGCGTTTGATGGTGCCGCCTTTGCCCGCGGCATCGCGGCCTTCAAACAGGCTGACGATGCGCTGGCCACTTTCCTTCACCCAGCTTTGCACCTTTAAAAGCTCGATTTGCAGCTTGGCTTTTTCCTTTTCGTAGACGCGGCGGCTCATGCGCAGGCGGTAGGGATAGCTTTCGGGCAGCGGCGCGGTGCTGGAATCCTCGCCCGTTACCTTGCCGCGGTGCTGCAACACTTCTTCTTCAAACACTTGCAGGCGGTCTTTGCTTGCGTCCACGTTCACTTCTTCAAAGGGTTTCAGTTGGTGGTCTGTCATGTTTTAAAGCTCCTTTCGTTAAAACTGCCGTCGTTTGACAACAGCGCAATTTTACGCTCATTGACACAAACAAACAAATTGCCGGCCGCGCCGGTGCGGCTATAATCCGCCCTTTTTTCCGCCCCAGAACCATGTCCGGATTCGTCCTTCTCGACGACGCCGTTTCCCGCCGCGCCGTCCTCTACCGCAAACTGCAATACAGCGATTTCCTGCTTTCAGACGGCCTCTCCCGCCTCGGCGGTCTGCTGCAGCAAGGTTGGCGGCGCGGCCTGCACGCCTTTATTGCCGCCGACTATTCTTTCGGCCTGCCGCTGCAAAAACTGCCGTCTGAAAAGCCGGGCACGCTCGCGCTGCACTGGTTTGAATCGTGCGCCGACACCGATACCGAATCCGCATTAGCTGCGCTTTCAGACGGCCTTTCCGATTCCCCCTGCGGCATCTCTGTGCCGAGCCCGTCTGTTTCCGAAACCGAATACCTCACCCACATCCGTGCCATACAGCAAGCGATTGCACGCGGCGACTGCTACCAAATCAACTACACATTCCGCCTTGCACTCACGGCCTACGGCAGCCCCGTCGCGCTTTACCGCCGCCTGCGCCAGCCCGTGCCCTACGCCGCACTGGCCTGCCTGCCCGACGCAAGCGGCCGCGAAACGTGGACGCTCTGTTTTTCGCCCGAACTATTTTTAAATATCCGTTCAGACGGCCTCATCAGCACCGAGCCGATGAAAGGCACCGCGCCGTTTGTGGGCGACGGCCTCGACGACACCCGCGCCCGCGCCTTGCAGGCCGATCCGAAAAACCGCGCCGAAAACGTGATGATTGTCGATTTGCTGCGCAACGACTTGGGCAAAACCGCCGAAACCGGCAGCGTGCGCGTACCCGAGCCGTTTAAAGTATCGCGCTTCGGCAGCGTGTGGCAGATGACCAGCCGCATCGAAGCGCAGGCGCGGCGCGGCACAAGTGCGGCAGACATTTTCCGCGCCGCCTTCCCCTGCGGCAGCATCACCGGCGCGCCCAAACGCAAAAGCATGGAAATCATCGGCAGCCTCGAAACCGCACCGCGCAGCCTTTACACCGGCAGCATCGGCTTTCTCAACCCGTGCAGCGGCGGAATCGGTTTTGAAGGCACGCTCAACGTGGTTATCCGCACGCTGACCCTCTCGCCGCGTTCAGACGGCCTTTGGCAGGGCGAATACGGTGTCGGCTCCGGCATCGTTGCCGACAGCGACCCGAAGGCCGAATGGCGCGAATGTGGCTGGAAAGCGCGTTTCCTTACCGAGCTGCGCCCCGACTTCGCCGTGTTTGAAACCCTGCGCGTGGAAAACGGGCAATGCGCTTTGTTAAACAGGCATTTAGGCCGTCTGAAAACCGCCGCCGCCGAGCTCAACCTGCCGCTGCCGCCCGATTACGAAACGCAAATCCGCAACCGTATCGCCGCGCTGCCCGACACGCCCGCACGCCTGAAAATTATGCTTTCTTCAGACGGCCTCGCGTTTGCAAGTGCCGCGATTGCCGACTTGGACACGCCGCAGCGCGTAACCGTATCGCCCGAAACCCTGCCGCGCCGCGACTATCTGCGCCGCTTCAAAACCACGCGCCGCGCAATCTTCGACGCGGGTTGGCAGGCTGCGGAGAAGCAAGGCGCGTTTGACAGCCTGTTTTTCAATTCAGACGACCTCCTGCTCGAAGGCGGCCGCAGTAATGTGTTTGTCAAACATCACGGCCGCTGGCTTACGCCCGCTGCGGATTTGGATATTTTGTGCGGCGTGATGCGGCAGGAAGTGCTGGACAATCCGCAGCTTTACCTCGGCGCAGACAGCGTGTCCGAAACGCACATCACGCGCGAAATGCTGCTCGAAGCCGAAGCCATCCGCCTCACCAACGCCCTGCGCGGCGTGCTGGCGGCAAAGCTGTTTGAGGCCGTCTGAAACGCCTGTCCGGTTTTCAGACGGCCTCCGAACACAAGCAATATTTGCCAAACGGCAAAAGGCCGTCTGAAAACCCTTTTTGGTTTTCAGACGGCCTTTTTTACGCAGCGCATCAGTCGATCAGCGCGTCTTTCCTATGGCGGTAGTGTTTGATTTTCAAGGCATAGCCCGCCACGGTCGGAATCAGCGCAAGTATGGTTTTGAACGTCCACGAGGCATACCACGGCTTGTTGATCACGATGGTATCCGCCGATGTGGCCGGGATAACGATGCTCTGCGCCGCATACCAGTCGAGAAACGGCCACCAGCAGGCAACCAGCAGGCCGAGAAACAGCGGCCAAAGCAGGCGTGCACGGTCGCGCTGCCACAGCAGAAACAGCAGCACAGCCCACACCAGCGTCAGCACGGCAATCAGCAGCGCCGTCTGCCCCGGCGCGCCGAAATAGGCAGCGGCGAAATAGGTCAGCACCACCCACAGGCCGGCCAGCACCGCCATAATCAATTCTTCCGGACGTTTGAACATCATCTGCTCCTGAGCGAAAAACCGCGCGAATATACCGCAAAACCGCCGCTTTGGATATGGTGTAGAATGCCGCCTTTTCCCCGACGGGAGGGCAACCGTGAAACTGAAATCATTTCTGCGCCAAGCCTCTTCGGTGTTAAACCGCCTCGACACTTGGCTGCCGCCGGAAAACCGCGAACCCGACTGGCGCGCCACGGCCTACCGCTGGCAGAAGGCGGGCAGCGGCGGCGTGCTCGAAAGCCTGCCCGCGCCGCACACTTTCCCGCTGTCGCGGCTGGCGGCGGTGGACGCGCAAACAGCGCGGCTGGTGCGCAACACCGAGCAGTTCGTCTGCGGCCGCCCCGCCAACAACGTGCTGCTCACCGGTTCGCGCGGCACGGGCAAATCGTCGCTGGTTAAGGCGCTGCTGCACGAATACGCCGCGCGCGGCCTGCGGCTCATCGAAGTGGACAAAAGCGATTTGGCCACCCTGCCCGCTCTGCTGGACGTGCTGGCGGCGCGGCCGGAGAAATTTATCGTGTTCTGCGACGATTTGTCGTTTGAAGAGGGCGAGAGCGGCTACAAGGCGCTGAAAACCGCGCTCGACGGCGGCCTGTCGCAGCGCTGCGCCAATGTGCTGGTTTACGCCACGTCCAACCGCCGCCACCTGATGCCCGAATACATGGCCGACAATGTCGGGCGCACCGGAGTGCGCGGCGAAGTGCACCAGAACGAGGCGGTGGAAGAAAAAGTTTCGCTGTCCGACCGCTTCGGCCTATGGCTGAGTTTTTATCCTTTCGATCAGGAAGACTATCTGCGTGCCGCCGCCAACTGGCTGGATCACTACGGCCTGCCTTTCGACGACACCGCGCGTCAGGCGGCGCTCAACTGGGCGCAGATGCGCGGCAGCCGCTCCGGCCGCACAGCCTGGCAGTTTGCCTGCGACTGGGCGGGCAGGCTGCCGCAGGAGCGGGTGGCGGATTAGGGTCTGTTGACATACAGCATCGCGGCGGTGTTTTTGATAAAGGCAGACCGAATACCCGCACAGCGAAACCAATATATTGAAGGCCGTCTGAAACTTTCAGACGGCCTTTTTGTTTGCACGGACGTATTAAGGGCTGTTGACAATCAGCCTTGCGGCGGTGTTTTTGGTAAAAATCCGCGCCTGCCGCGTCAAAAATGCTCGCAAGATGTCCATCTTGCTGTGCTTTTTTCCTTGCAGACACGGATTTTTCCTCAAAAAACCGCTTCGCAAGCTGAATATCAATAGCCCCTAGGGTGTGTTGACATTCAACATTTTGGCAGCTTTTGCGTCCTAAAACGGCATCTGCTGCGTTAAAAACACTCGCCAATGGACGGCATTGGCTCGCGTTTTCGCCTTGCATCTGCCATTTTATGCCGCAAAATCCGCTTCAAAAGTTGAATGTCAACACACCCTAGAACGCGACGTAGTTGACGGGATTGACGGGTTTGCCGTCCTGCCGCACTTCGAAATGCAGTTTCACGCGGTCGGCATCGGTGTTGCCCATGCGGGCGATGGTTTGGCCGCGTTTGACGAAATCGCCTTCTTTCACTAGCAGCGCCTGGTTGTGGCCGTAGGCGCTCAGATAGGTGGAGTTGTGTTGGACGATAACGAGGTTGCCGTAGCCACGCAGGCCGTTGCCCGCGTAAACCACTTTGCCGTCGGCAGCGGCAACAACCACTTGTCCGGCTGTGCCCGCAATGTCCACACCTTTGTTGCTGCCGCTGAAATTGGCGACGACGTTGCCCGCAGTCGGGCGCTGCCAAGTGATGCCGGCAACGGTGCGGCTGCCGCCCGAAGGTGCGGGTGTGTGCGTAACGGCGGGGGCGGGCGTTGCCGCAGGCTGGCTGACGCTTGTCTGAGCGGCGGGAGGCGTGTAAGTCGGCGCGGGGGTGTGCGCGGCGGCGGGAGCGGAATAGCCCGACGGTTTGACGCGCAGGGTCTGGCCGACGCTGATGTTATTGTCGATCAGGTTGTTCCAGGCGCGCAGGTTGTCTTGGCTGATGTTGTAGCGTTTGGAAATGTTGTACACGGTGTCGCCACGGACGACTTTGTGGGTGGCAGCGTTGATGTCTACGGGGGCGTAAGAGGGAACGTAGGTGCCGGAAGCGGCGGGAGGCGGCGTGTAGGCAGGCGGAGGAGTGTAAACGGCGGCACCGGTTTCGTTTTGCGGATGGTAGGGCTCGGCGCCGTAGGGGTTGCCCTCGGCAGCCGTGCCGCTTTGAACACCGGTGGCAGTGCTGCCGCCTTCGACGACGGGCGCGGCGGGCTGTTGCAGCCACGAGCAGGCGCCCAGCATCAGGACGGCGGCCAGCGAGCCGGTTTTCAATACTGTCTTGTTCAACATATTCTTCTTGCCTTCTTGGATTGGTGGGAGATTCGAGCGGGCGCTATCATAATCAAAGCGTGCGCCCTTCTCAACCCCGAAGGGCGCGGCGCGGCGGCTTATCGGGCGGTCGGACTGTAAAATCGCGTTATAGCGCCGCTTTCTGCCAATACCTCGCGGTTTCGCTTTGCCGGTTGTAGGCGGTGAGGTCGATTTGCAGCGGGGTGATGGTGACGAAGCCCGCGGCGCATTCGGCAAAATCGGTGCCCTCCTCGCTGTCGGCCGCCTCGCCCGCCGCGCCTATCCAGTAAACCTGCTCGCCGCGCGGGTTGCGGGCGGGCACGATGCTCTGCTCGTGGTGGCGGCGGCCGAGTCGGGTGATTTTGCAGCCGCGCAAATCTTCTGCGGCAACGGCAGGGATGTTGATGTTCCACAAAACGGGTTCGGCGGGCGGCTCGGCGGTGAGGCGATCCAAAAGCTGCCATGCGGCTTTTTCGGCGGTCGGCCAGTAGCGGTCGCTGTGGTCGTCGAGCGAGAAGGCGACGGCGGGGATGCCGAGCAGATAGGCTTCGGTAGCGGCGGCAACGGTGCCCGAATAGAGGGTATCGTCTCCCATGTTGGCGCCGTGGTTAATGCCCGAGAGCACCAAATCGGGGTTGAAGTCCGGCAGGGCGTGCAGGGCGAGGTGGATGCAGTCGGTGGGCGTGCCGCTGACATAGTAAAAGCCGTTTTCGGCTTGGCGCAGATGCAGTGGGCGGTCGAGGGTGAGCGAGTTGCTGACGCCGCTGCGGTTGCGCTCGGGGGCGACGACGCGCACGTTGGCAAATTCGGCGGCGACGCGGGCAAGCACGGCGATGCCCTGCGCCAGATAGCCGTCGTCGTTGCAGATGAGGATGTTCATTCGGGATGTCCTTTCGGTTACGGCCCGGTTTGCCGCTTCTATGCGGATGCCCGCCGCTTGGCAAACGGGCTTTGAGGCCGTCTGAAAAGGCCGCGCTTGGTTTTCAGACGGCCTCAAAGCCGTTTTTGCATCATGCGGCAGGCGTTTGAAGACGAAGGGCAAACAGGCCGGAGTTTACACGCGGTTTAAAATCAGCTCTGCGGCCGTCTGCCCGCTTTGCACGGCAGCTTCGAGAGTGGCGGGATAGCGCGGGTGGAGATAGTCGCCCGCGGGATAGATGCGGTTTTGTTGCAGCCAGCGGCAATCGGGAATCTGCCGCCCGGCTACACAGGCGGCGGTGGCGCGTTTTTCGGTCAGGACTTTGGCTGCCAGAGGCGCCCCGAGATTGGGGCAGATGCGGCGCAAATCGGCATCGGCACGACTGATCCATTCTTCGGCATCGTTGATGCCGGTTTGGTCGGAAGTGCTAATAACCGCCGCCACTTCGCGCCCGCTGCCACCGAGACTGCCGCGTCGGAAAAACCAGTGTACCGTCGCATCGGTAAGACCGCACATCGGCGCGGGCAGCCCGACGTCTTCTTGGTAACGCAGATAAACGGTGGTAATTGCGTGACAGCGGATGCTGTTAAAGGCCGTCTGAATTTCGGGCGGCGTTTCAGACGGCATCAGTACGGCGGCATGATAAGGCGCAACGGCCAAAACCACGGCATCAAAATCCCCTCCGTCCACCCGCACGCGTCCGTCGGGCAGAATCTCCAAACGCCCTACCCTGCGGCCGAAGCGTACTTCGGCACCGCGGCGGCGCAAAAACGCTACGGCGGGATCGGCAAGCAGGCTGCTTAACCCGATTTTCGGTAACAGGTAATCAGCTGCGTCCTTTTCCGCCCACACACCATCATGCAAAACCGCCTGCAAAGCATTCAGGCTGGCCGTTTCCAAAGGCGTGTTCAACGCCCCCAGTACCAACGGCCGCCAAAATTGCGCCGCCAAACGCGGCGGACATTGCTGTTCCGCCAGCCAGCGGCCGATGGGCATGTCGACGCCCGTTCTGTTTTTCAGCCGCCTCATCTGGCCGAGCAAAGCTGTTTTTTCCGCCAACTCGATATTCTTCGCCCGCAGCACGCCCCAAACAATATGCAGCGGCGCAGGAAGCGATGAGGCCGTCTGAAACTGCAAGCCGTCGGCCAGATGCCATTGCAGCGGCAGACGTTCGCAGCTTTGCCGCTGGTCCGCACCAATTTTGTCGAGCAAATGGCGTACGCTGCGGTAGGCGTGAAGCATGATGTGCTGGCCGTTGTCCAAAAAAGTAAAGCCGTCATGCCCCGCCGCCAAAGATTTCGCCCTGCCGCCCGCCGTTTTTCCGGCTTCAAATACGGTGACCTCGGCAGCGTCGGACAGTCTGACGGCGGCAGACAGACCGCTCCATCCTGCACCGATGACGGCAATTTTCTGTTTCACTTTGTTTTTCATGGGTTAAATCCAAACAGCCAGGTTTTCAGGGCAATCCGCTTTTTGCGCGGCGAGGGAATGGCGGTTTTGTAACGCAGCACGTTGGCCGCACCGTCGCGGCGGATTTCCTGTAACAGCGCGCAGTACACCGCTGCCATCACCAATCCCGCCTTTTGTTTTTTATAGTCTTCAGACGGCAGCAGGGCGCGCGCCTCGCGATATGTCTGCTGCGCCCGCTTGATTTGGAAATCCATCAGCGCGGCAAATTCGGGGGTTGGCCGAGCCTGCAAAATCATATCCTCCGTTACACCGAAGCGGACGCACTCGTCCTGCGGCAGATAAATCCGCCCTATACGCGCATCCTCGCCGACATCGCGGATGATATTGGTCAGCTGCAAAGCCAAACCCTGTTTTTCCGCATACAGCAGGGTTTGGCCATTGGAAAACCCCAGAATCCGCGCAATCAGACGCCCCACTACGCCGGCAACGCGGTGGCAGTACAGCGACAGCGCGGCAAAATCGGCATAGCGCACCTGTTGCAAATCCATCTGCATGCCCTCAATGATTTCTGACAATTCTTCGTGAGGTAGTGAAAAATCCGCCGCCACCTGCTGCAAAGCACGGTTTACCGGATGTTCGGGGAGGCCGTCTGAAAAAACTTTAACCAAATCACCGCGCCACCATTGCAAAGAAATATTGGCAACCGCAGCATCCGAACAATCGTCGGCCACATCGTCCAACTCGCGGCAAAACGCATACAGCACAATCAAAGCGTCACGTTTTTCCTGATCGAGAAAACGAAATCCCGCTAAAAAATTGGAGCGGCTGGACAATACTTTTTCACGGCAATATTCCAATGGCTGCATTTGTATGATGCGTTACGTATTTTGAAAAGGAAGCGATTGTAATGTGATTCGACGGGACAAACAAACAGCCCGCGAACTGAAAACAGATTCGCGGACTGTTTGTTTGAGGAAGCTATTGGACATTCAAATTATTTCACAACACAGGGGGAAGTCGTCTGAAACGCTTTTGCTGCCGCTATATTCGCTGCCCTATTGTTTCCGATACAGGCATAATTGGCACCCCTGCTGTCTGCCCAAGCTGCATAACGATAATCTGAATTTTTAGGCACGGCATAGACTTGGAAGCCAACCTTGTAAGCATCAGCCGGAGATCTTGTAATGAATGAAACATTAAAGTCGTATTTTTTCCTTATTTCGGAGTCAATTATTTTGTCAGCCTCAGTTTTGAGCTTTCCTTCTGTTTTGATGTCATTCTCAAAATAACTGGGTTTTTTAACCATTTCCGATTTGAAAAAAGTGGCTGCCTCAGACATTTCCGATTGGGCATAAGCCAGATTGGTTTTTTCCACATGTTCCCGATAAGAAGGAACCGCGATTGCGGCAAGAATACCGATAATGGCAACAGTAACCATCATTTCGACTAAGGTAAAGCCAATGTAATCCCATTTTTTGTTTTTCATTCGGATTCCCTAATCAAGAGTAGCAGCAACATATGACTGAAGCATCACTACAGTATTTTTATTTTCTCCCCAAGCTCTCACTGTAACACGTAAAATATCTTCATCATTTTCCTTCCCGATTCGTTCAATTAAATATTTAGGATTTCGAGAAACCGGGATTTTAGGTTTTACAACATAATCAACAGCTCTGGATTCCCAACAACTGTCTTGAGTACTGTCACACGACCCCTCCCAAACAGGATTTTTATCACCAGGCATACATAATCCCTCTCTACTGCAACCTGGAACTGTCGGAAATTGGCTTAATTTAAGACTGCTGATCTTAGCCTCCCCCCCTCGTAATGCAGATTCAGCCACCTGCATTGCCATTTTTCTATCTGCATCATTGCTGCTAATCCTGCTCTCTGTATTAAATGACTGTGCCGCCGCCAATACCATAACTGCCAATACAAGCATCATTACCATAACCACAGGCAATGAAAACCCTCTTTGCTTTATTATTTTCATAATAATGTTTTCCTGTCTTAAAATTTCACTTCTTGCTGGAAACCACGATCAGCACAAAAAGCACCTGCACGTACCGTAGCATCAATATAATAAGTTTGAATATCAGATGCCGAACCATTAGAATTTTTTCCTGCGATTAAATCCCCCCCTACTCCTTTACCTTGGAGTTTAAGACGCAATAACGTTGGAGGAGGAGCTTTTGCTCCTGTCAATATTGCTTTTTGAAATTTAATTTTTGCATCATTATTTTTTTCAGTGCACGCAGGAGAAGAGGCATAATAACCAAACTGTATATCCCAACTATCTACTCCTGCCAATAAAAGTTGCGGCTCTCCAAATGTACCATCAGCATTCATCTGAAACAGGTACAAACCTCTATCTCCCCCATTAGGTTGACCAACTGCATATACGTTAATGGATTGCCTAAAAATGGTTGCATTGTTTACATCCACAAGGGGAACTGGTATTCCAGCAACCTGTAACTGTTGACTAGCATAAACTTTTTTTGCTCCAGAAAACCTCTCCAAAGTGGAACAACTGCTAACTACAATAGGAGCATCAGCATGACCACTTAATTCTGCCAACTCATCTGTTTGAGGAACATTAACATTAAAAAAATTACCACTTACTTTAGCATTACCAGAACCAACACCATATGTAAATAATAAAACGTTATTTCCTAAAAAAGAGAAATTAGAATTTAACCATTTACGAGCATCCGTAACAGGTATTAATTTTACACCCTGATTTTGTTCATTCTTATAAAGCAAATCATCCAATCTATTATGACTGACATGATTATTATTCTTATGCACCCCATAGTCATTAAGAACGATTTTACTATCAACACTTTGCTTAGATAAATTGAAACATCCGAAGAAACCAGCCATTCGTGCATCACGCACAATCATATTGGTTGCGTTTCTCAAATCTTGCTGTACTTGAAGGCGGGCATTAGCTACAGTACTCAATTTTTGAGTTACCATAAAACCAGAAGCTGCCGCAACTAGAACAATCATACTCAATACAGCAGCCACTAAGAGTTCAATCAAAGTAAAGCCAGATATATGTATCCGTCGCCCATAAATACTAGACAACATATTAATTTTTATATTCTTATTACTCATCATTGCCCATCTTTCAAATATGTTTGATAACTTACTGACTGGTTTTCCGCCTGCACTCCAGAAGAATTTGGATCTACTAAAGAAGAATTTGGATCTACTAACCACGCTATCTTGATAGCAATATTACCACTACCGCTACATTTAGCATCAAAAGTACCATCAGCCATAATCTCTGGTTTATCACTTAAATCATTATCTTCACAAATTCGCCATTTAACCCCCATATCCCCCAGCTTGCCTGATTCCAATTCCTTAGAAAAATTAAATAGTTGCCACGCAGCCAATTGGTTTAATGTGTATTCATTATATTTTGGCTCATTTTTAGGCATTTTTGTATCATCTGATTTATAATGCCCATATTTTTTTTTAGTCCAAGTTCCAGCATTATCCAACTCCAATTCAGGGTTAGAAAGCATTCCCTCAATCAGATTTTGAGCCGCTTGAGCTGCAATGGTTTGTGTTTCTGCTTCTCTAACACTACTCACAGAGCGCAACTGTGTCGCCAACAACGCCAAAATTCCCAAAGCCAAAACAACAACAGATACCAATACCTCTACAAGCGCAAAACCTTGAACTCGTAATTTATCTTGAGAAATATTTACAGACTTCATGCTACATATCCCTTTATTTATATTTGCATGCTTTCAAATCACCTGCTCTATCGCAGAATTTTACTTGATTTCCTGACACTAATAACACAACAGATCGTGAAGACTTGGTCTTTTCATCTTCAGCCTTGGCATCAGTTAGAACAAATTTGACATAACCACTAATTGGATCATTTGTATGAAAAGTTGCATCAGTCTTTCCTGTCGTAATACGTCGAACAGATCCATCCGGTAAAAATGCCAATACAGAGGTATTTGGATTCTTAGCTGCGTTACTTCCATCATACTTCACACTGCGCACACTATACTCAATCCGATCACCACTATTATTTTTTCCCTGACTTCTTTGATTAATAATCGCAACACGTAGTGAATCATCAACCCCTCGAACATATTTTTTATCTAAATTCCTATCTGCCCATAACATTAGTCCAGAGCCTGAATATTGTTCTTGACATTGCCCATTAGGGTTTCCATCTTTTCTAATTTGAACAGGGCAAAGATAAACAGGTAAATTTAACCGAGCAGCCTCAGATCTACCCAAACGGATCATATTAGCCACCTTTTCCGCTGCCGCCGCAACACGTCGTTTTGCCAACCATTCAGAGAAGTTTGGTACAGCTATAGCAGCCATAATAGCCATAATGGCTATCGTCACCATCAACTCAACTAAAGTAAAACCCTTTTCCAATATTTTCATGAAGCTTTCCCTATTCGCGTCTTTTCACAGAGCGTATGTCCCGTATCAAATAATTATTCCGTCATTCTAAACGATAAAGGCATACATATTCCAGCACAATTTGATTTAAAACCCCTGTATTTCACTCTTCAACCGTAGCCGTATCCGGCACATAAGCAGCATTATCAAACTTGGTAAACTGCCCCATCCAGGTAAGGAAGATTTTACCGACCGGCCCGTTACGGTGTTTGCCGATAATACATTCGGCCAACCCCTTCATCGGCGACTCAGGGTTGTAGTATTCGTCGCGGTACATAAACATAATCAAATCCGCATCCTGCTCAATAGCGCCCGATTCGCGCAAATCGGACATAATCGGACGTTTGTCGGTGCGCTGCTCGACGGAGCGGCTCAACTGGGACAGGGCGATAATCGGCACTTGCAGCTCTTTTGCCAACGATTTGAGCGATCTGGATATTTCACCCAGTGCGGCAGCGCGGTTGTCGGTGCGGCCGGAGCTTTCCATCAATTGCAGGTAATCGATAACAATCAAACCGAGTTTACCACCAAACTGCCTGGCAAGGCGGCGGGCACGGGCGCGCAGTTCCAGTGCGGTGAGGCCGGCGGTTTCATCAATAAACATGGGCGCATCGGCCAAACGGTTGACCGCCTCGTTCAAACGCCCCCAGTGTTCATCCTGCAACTTACCGGTTTTCAAAACATGTTGGTCGAGCCGCCCTACCGAACCGAGCATACGCATCACTAGCTGGGAGCCGCCCATTTCCATCGAAAACACGGCCACCGGCAACTTGGCTTCCAGCGCCACGTGTTCGGCGATATTAATGGAAAACGCGGTCTTACCCATCGAGGGACGCCCGGCCACGATAATCAAATCGCCCGGTTGCAAGCCGGATGTTTTTTTGTCCAAATCGATAAATCCGGTGGAAACGCCGGTTACTTCGTCGGGATTGTCGCGGGCATAGAGCATGTCGATACGTTCGACCACTTCGCGCAGCAGATCGGGCAGCTGCAAAAAGCCCTGTTTGGATTTGGCCGTACTTTCGGCGATTTGGAAAACTTTGTTTTCGGCTTCGTCGAGCAGTTGGGCGGCATCGCGGCCTTGCGGATTATAGGCATTCCTAGCAATTTCCGTGCCGACTTCGGCAAGCTGGCGCATCACCGATTTCTCCCGCACGATTTCGGCATAACGGCGGATATTGGCAGCAGAAGGCGTATTTTGTGCCAACGAAATCAGATAGTTGAAACCGCCAACTGTTTCCAGCTCATCATTGCGCTCCAACAGTTCCTGCACGGTAATCACGTCGGCAGGCTTGCTTTCGTTGATTAGTGACGCGATTGTGCGGAAGATTACGCGGTGCTCGTGGCGGTAGAAATCCTCGCCCGCCACCACGTCGGCGATTCTGTCCCAGGCGCTGTTTTCCAACAGCAGGCCGCCGATTACCGACTGTTCGGCCTCAACCGAGTTGGGCGGCAGCGACAGGGCAGCGGTTTCTTCGGAAGAATGTTCGTCGTAATCGGCGTAGTCGTTCATCTTTTTACCACAGTATTTTTTCAGACGGCATTATAGCCGAAACGAAAGGGAGCCAGCCCTGCGGCCGCTCCCTTTTTTCTGTCTGCGCGCTTTATTCCGCGCCGAATTCCAGCAGTTGGAATTCCTCTTTGCCTGCGAAGCATTCGGGGCATTCCCAATCGTCGGGCAGGTCTGCAAATTTCGTACCCGGGTCGATGCCGCGTTTGGGATCGCCCTCTTCTTCGTCGTAAATCCATTCGCACAATACGCATACATACTGAGCCATATTCCGTTTTCCTTTTTATTTGCCGATTTCACACAAAACAAAACAGGCCGTCTGAAAACGGCCTGTCCGTCCCACGCATATTGTAGCGGCTCTTGCTGCGGCGTTAAATCGAAAACTCGCCTTCGCCCATAAATTCCAGCTCGCTGATTTCCTTGCGCAGGTGTTTGATGGCGGGGGTGACGATGGCGACAAACATCGCTTCGCGCACGCGCCGCTGCACGGGGCTTTGCATCAAATAGCCCGCCGCACCGGTGTGCAGGGCGGCCGATTGCGCGGCGTCGAGGCAGAGCACGGCGGCGGCTTCGCGCAGGCGCAGGGTTTCCAAGAGTTCGGGCTCGTTGCGGTAGGCGGCGTCGGCCAGCTCGGCGGTTTTATTTAAGGCCGTCTGAAAACGCCCGTTCAGTTCTTCATAGCCGTTGTCCAGGAAATCATTGGTTTCGCTGCCCGCGTTAGACGCGGCGATTTCGGCAAGACAGCCGTCGACTATGCCCGCGCCGATGCCGATTTGCAGCAGGATGAAGCCCGCTTTGATGCTCTGGATATAGTCAGCAAACTGCTCCGGCTCGGCAATCACGTCTTCATGCGACACAAACACCTTGTCGAATTTGATAGCGAAGGTACGCGTGCCTTCCAGGCCGCAGAACTCGGGACAGGGAATCAGCGACACGCCCGTGCGCTGTCCGCCGGTGACAAACATCACATAGCCGCCGCCGATTTGCGCCGTGTTCGCCCAGATGTGGTTTTCGCCAAGGTTGGACACCCACGGTAGGATGCCGTTGACGATATAGCCGCCGTCGGTTTTTTCCGCCTGCAACTGATGCTTCTCGATGCCTGCCAAGTGTTTGACGGTATTGGACATACCCGTTCCCGCCAGCACTTTGCCGTTTAACACGTCGTCCAGATAGCGGCGTTTCACTTCGGCGTTGGGCGTTTGGTGCAGATACCAGGCGCAGGCGGCCTGACACCAGGCGGAAAAAGCCGTTGCGCCGCACACTTTGCCCACCTCGCGCAACACTTCTATCTGCGCCGTCAAACCCAGCCCGCTGCCGCCCTCCTCCGCCGTACCGACGGCGGCAAAGCCGCCGATTGCGCCGAGGCCGCGTAAAAATTCTTCGGGATACAGCCCTTTGCGGTCGATGTCTTCGACTAAGGGCTTCAATTCGGTTTGCACCAGCTCGGCGGTTTGCCGCAACAGGGTTTCGCGTGACATTTTTCGATTCTCCTGATTGGAGTGTTATGAATACGGCAAAGGCCGTCTGAAAAGCGAATTTCGGTGTTTCAGACGGCCTTTGCAGCAATGAATCTTTAAGCGTAAGCCTGCAATTCGGGATTGATTTCGGTACGCGCCAGATTATTGGTGTAGTTACACAATGTCGCCAGCGCCACGCCGAACACCACTTCCACCGCCTGCTGCTGGTTGTAGCCTGCGGCAAAAAACGCCTGCAATTCGTCGTCGGACACATTGCCTTTTTTCGCAATCACCTGCTGCGTGAAATCCGACAGCGCGTTCAGTTTGGCATCGGCAATCGGGGCGACGGCGCGTACGGCTTGGATTTCGTCGTCGTTCAACAGTTTTTTAAGCGTGGCGAGTTTGGTGTGGCCGGCCACGCAGAAGCCGCATTCGTTGATTTTGGCGGCGAGAATCTGCACCACCTCGCGCTCGCCCGGCGTGAGCGAAGTTTCGCCGTTGAGCTTGCCCACTTCCTGATAAAAGGCCAGCGCCTCGGGCGAATTGGCGAGCACGCCGATAAGGTTGGGCAGAAAGCCGTTGGCTTTGAGCGCGGCTTCGACGCGGGGTTTGGCTTTTTCGGGAGCGGTTTCGACGGAATGGATGGTTAAGCGTGCCATGTTGTTTCCTTGTTTTCGGTGTGTATTTGGAAAGCGGCGATGATAGCGGAAGCGGCCGGACGGGGGAAAGAACGCTTTTTCCGCTGTGGCAAACTAAAAGTTATAAGGCCGTCTGAACGTTGGAGGCCGTCTGAACGTTGGAGGCCGTCTGAATGTTAGAGGCCGTCTGAATGTTAGAGGCCGTCTGAATGTTAGAGGCCGTCTGAATGTTAGAGGCCGTCTGAATGTTAGAGGCCGTCTGAATGTTAGAGGCCGTCTGAATGTTAGAGGCCGTCTGAATGTTAGAGGCCGTCTGAATGTTAGAGGCCGTCTGAAAAACCGGCTGCGCGGTTTTTCAGACGGCCTCTTGCCGGTGGTGCGTTCGGGTTCAGTCAATCATGCGCCAGGCCGTTTGGCCGCCGGCGCGCATGGGGACGAGGGTTTCGCTGCCGTAAGGGACGGACGCGGGGATGTTTTGCGGCTCTTTCACCAGCGTAACGGTGTCGCTGTTTTCGGGCAGGCCGTAGAAGCGTGCGCCGTTTTGCGAAGCGAAGGCTTGGAGTTTATCCAACGCGCCTGCGGCCTCGAACACTTCGGCGTACAGCTCGATGGCGGTCATGGCGCTGAACATGCCGGCGCAGCCGCAGGCGTTTTCTTTGGCCGATTGGGCGTGCGGCGCGGAGTCGGTGCCCAAGAAAAATTTATGCGATTTTTCGCCGGTGACGGCGGCGACGAGGGCTTGGCGGTGGCTTTCGCGTTTGAGTACCGGCAGGCAGAAGTGGTGCGGGCGCACGCCGCCGACGAGGAGGTCGTTGCGGTTGAGCAGCAGGTGTTGCGGGGTAACGCTGGCGGCCACGTTGTCGCCCGCTGCTAATACCAGCCGCGCCGCTTCGGCGGTGGTGATGTGCTCGAACACCACTTTCAAATCGGGCACTTGCGCGAGTACGGGTTTCATCACGCGTTCGATAAAGGCGGCTTCGCGGTCGAAGATGTCGATGTCGGGGTCGGTAACTTCGCCGTGGACGAGAAATAACACGCCCTGCTGCGCCATTTCTTCCAACACGGGAATGAGTTTGAACAGGTCGGTTACGCCGGAATCGGAATTGGTGGTCGCGCCTGCGGGGTAGAGTTTGAAGGCGGCGATGCCGGCGGCTTTGGCTTCGCGCACGAGTTCGGGCGTGGCTTTGTCGGTGAGATAGAGCGTCATCAGCGGCTGGAAACGGCTGCCCTCTGGCAGGGCGGCGAGAATGCGCTGTTTGTAGGCGAGCGCGTCGGCCACAGTGGCGACGGGCGGTTTGAGGTTGGGCATAATCACGGCGCGCCCCATCTGGCGGGCGGTGTAGGGCGCAACGGCTTGGAGCGCGTCGCCGTCGCGCAGGTGCAGGTGCATATCGTCGGGGCGGATGATGGTGAGGGTTTGCATAGTTGTTCCTTGGGATTTTTTGCGAACCGGTTTGCAAGATATTTGTCGGGTTGCGCTGCTTTATCGCGGATTGGCGGCAATATAGTGAAGCCGCGTGCGTGGCTGCGCCACACACCCTACGGGATTTTGCAAAACGGTTTGTTTTGTTTCACTGTTTTGTAATTGAGGCCGTCTGAAAAGGTTTTCAGACGGCCTTTGTTTTGCCATAACTGCTCAGGCTTCTTTATTCTCCGCCGCTTTTTGCCGCAGGCGCAGGCCGAGTTCGCGCAGTTGTTTGTCGTCCACCGCGCCGGGGGCATTGGTGAGCAGGCATTGGGCGCGTTGGGTTTTGGGGAAGGCGATCACGTCGCGGATGGATTCGGCGCCGGTCATCAGCGTGACCAGTCTGTCCAAACCGAAGGCCAAGCCGCCGTGCGGGGGTGCGCCGAATTTGAGGTTGTCCAAGAGGAAGCCGAATTTTTCCTGCTGCTCTTCGGGCGTGATTTTCAGCGCGGCGAACACTTTTTCCTGCACTTCGGCGCGGTGGATACGGATGGAGCCGCCGCCGATTTCCCAGCCGTTGAGCACCATGTCGTAGGCGCGGGCGAGGCAGTGTTCGGGGTCGCTGTCCATCAGGTCTTCATGGCCGGGTTTGGGCGAGGTGAAGGGGTGGTGCATGGCCGCCCAGCGCTCGTTCTCTTCGTCGTACTCGAACATGGGGAAATCGACCACCCACAGCGGTTTCCATTCATCGACAAAATAGCCGTCGGCCGCGCCGTGTTCGAGGCCGAGTTTGATGCGCAGGGCGCCGATGGCTTCGTTGACGACTTTGGCTTTGTCTGCGCCGAAGAAAATCAAGTCGCCGTTTTGTGCGCCGGTGCGCTCGATGATGGTTTTCAGGCTGCCTTCGGAGAGGAATTTGACGATGGGCGACTGCAAACCGCTGTCTTCGCCGTTGGACAAATTGCTTACGTCGTTCACTTTGATATAGGCCAGGCCCTTCGCGCCGTAAATGCCGACGAATTTGGTGTATTCGTCGATTTCTTTGCGCGAGAATTTGGCGCCGTTGGGCACGCGCAGGGCGACGACGCGGCCGCCTTTCATGTCGGCGGCGGCACGAAAGACTTTGAATTCTTCCGTTTTCATCAGGTCGGTGAGCTCGGTGAATTTCAGGCTGATGCGCATATCGGGTTTGTCCGAGCCGTAGTTGAACATGGCTTCGGAATAGGGCATGCGCGGGAAGTCGCCCAAGTCCACGCCCAGCGCGTCTTTGAATACTTTTTTCGCCATGCCTTCGGTGATGTCCATGATTTCGTCTTCGTTCAGGAACGAAGTTTCCAAGTCGATCTGGGTGAATTCGGGCTGGCGGTCGGCGCGCAGGTCTTCGTCGCGGAAGCATTTGGTGATTTGGTAGTAGCGGTCGAAACCGGCCACCATCAAAAGCTGCTTGAAGAGCTGCGGCGACTGCGGCAGGGCGAAAAATTCGCCCGGGTGCACGCGGCTGGGCACGAGATAATCGCGTGCGCCTTCGGGAGTGGAGCGGGTGAGCATCGGGGTTTCGATATCGATAAAGCCCTGTTCGTCGAGATAGCGGCGCACGCCCATCGCCACTTGGTAGCGCAGGCGCAGGTTGCGCTGCATTACGGGGCGGCGCAAGTCGATGACGCGGTTGCTCAGGCGCACGTTTTCGCTGATGTTTTCATCGTCGATTTGGAAAGGCGGCGTGGCGGCGGCGTTTAAGACTTCGATTTCTTTGGCGAGGATTTCGATTTTGCCGGAAACCATTTTGTCGTTGGTGGTACCTTCGGGGCGGTTGCGCACGCGGCCGGTGATGCTCAATACGTATTCGTTGCGGGCGGAGTCGGCCGTCTGAAAGGCTTCGGGCGTGTCGGGGTCGATCACGACTTGGACGATGCCTTCGCGGTCGCGCAGGTCGATGAAAATCACCCCGCCGTGGTCGCGGCGGCGGTGCACCCAGCCTTTCACGGTTACGGTTTGGTCGAGATATTGCTCGCTGATTAAGCCGCAGTAGTTGGTACGCATGTTTTGGTCTTTCTGTTAGTCGTAAATGTAAACGGGTTGGGGTTTTCAGACAGCCTTTGATGCAGCCTGAAAACAAAAGGGGCGGAGTTTACGCTTGTCCGGCTTTCAGGCTGCCTGCCGAGCGTAGTGGTTAGGATGCGGGCTTTGCCGTGTCGTCCGGCATTTCGTCCCAAAAATCACCGTCCAATTTTTTGACGGTGAATACCTGTTCGGTCTGCATGCCGACATCGTAGCGGTATATGTATTCGGCCAGTTGTCGGCCGTCGATCAACACCACACGGGTGGCGGAAAGGTTTTGCACGTAGCGGACGGCATCGGGCGAATAACGGGCAGTGGTAATGAAAATGCCTTTGTCGGCATTCTGTCCCTGCAATGCGCCGACAAACCCCTGAATGTCGGGACGACCGATAACCGCGTCTCTTTGGTAACGTTTGGCCTGAATGAAGATTCTGCCGAGACCGAGCACGTCTTCACGGATTTCGCCGTCGATGCCGCCGTCGCGGCTTTGGCGGGTTACTTGGGCGGATTTTTCCAGCCTGCCGCCGTAGCCCATTTTTTGCAGCAGATCCACCACCAGTTTTTCAAACGCCTGCGGCGTTTTGCCCAAAATAGTGCTCAGAATTTCGTCGTATATTTCCTGGCGTATGGCTTCAAACGAGGCTTCAAGCTGTTCGGTGGGCGTGATGCCCTCAATTTCCGCAGCGGCAGCAACCGTTTCTTTTTCATTACCTTCGGTTTTATGCGTACGTCCGCGTTTGGCCATTTTCTGTTTGACGTAGGCAAGGACTTCGGCAACGTCCTTTTGCGCATACTCCCTGCCCAAATCTGTGATGGCATAGTACCCGCGTTTCGGGCGTGACAGCAGTCCGCTTAATGCCAAAAAACTCAATGTCCAAGAAATGCGGTCGGCAAATATTGCACCGTTGCCCGATTCGTACTCTTGTGCAACATCATCGGCATCCAAGCCAAAATGAACGGCCAGCGGTTCAATCAGTTGTGCTTTGCGCAGCGTTTCGCCCGATGCGAGTAATTTGAGAATGGGTAGGTACAATCCGTCAACGCTGGGGATGGACATGATTCCGGCTTTTCTATTAGGTGTGAATGGGTTGGTGGTTTTCAGGCAGCCTGAAAAGGTTTATTCGCCGTCCTGCGCCATTTTCTGCAAGGCGTCTTTCTCGGCTTCGGTGGGTTTGCCGTAGTAGCGGGTGCTGACCACGGTTTCTTTGACGCTGTCCTTTTCAATATGCAGCACAACGGCGCGCTGTTTGCTGATCAGGAAATAGATTTGGTTGTCGGCGCAGTTGTGCGGCTGGCACATCCTTTCGCCGTAATAGCGTTTGCTGCCGACGGTAAGGCTTTTTACGGGGCTGGTCGGGCCGGCGGTATTACGTATCCAGTTGTTTGTTGCCGCTTTGGGGACTTGGTACACAATTTGTGTACGCCACACTTTGCGGTAGGCTGGCTGTTTCATCAGGTCGAACAGATAGGGAGATTCGACCGCTTGTTTTTTGGCAGCAGGCTTGGCGGCGGCAGGGGCGGCAACGGACAGCGCGAGGGTGAGGGCGGCAAGGGTTTTTAGGGTGCGGAACATATCGGCTTCTTTCGCTGTCGGTTTGTAAAGGAGGAGGCCGTCTGAAACAGCCCGGCCTTAACAGAGCTTAAAACAAAACAGGCGGATTTTAATGCTTTACGGTCATTTCAGGTAGGGTTGCGTCGGTTTTAATACCAATCAAACATTGCTTTCAGGTGTGTTTTCAGACGGCCTTTGCGCGTTGTCCTGCGTTTTGGCAACGGCTTCGTCGGGCAGCACCATGCCCAGCGAGATAACGTATTTCAGGGCTTCGTCCACGCTCATATCCAGCTCGCGGATGTCGCTCTGCCTGACCATGATGTAGTAGCCGCCAGTGGGATTGGGCGTGGTGGGAACGTAGACGGGAATATGGTTTTCTTCGGGCGGCAGGGCAGTGGCGAGGCTGTCGGGCAGGCTGCCGGAAACAAAACCTATCGTCCAAATGTCCGGCTGGGGAAAGGGCACGAGAACGGGCGTTTTGAAGGAGCGGCTGTTGTCGGACAAGAGCGACTCGGACACTTTCTTGACGCTGGAATAGATGGATTTGACGACGGGAATGCGGCCGAGCAGGCTGTCCCAGCCTTCAAGGATTTTGCGGCCGAGCATATTGGCAGCGAACACGCCGGTGAAAAAGAGGACGGTGACGGCGACAATGAAGCCAGTGCCGGGCACGTTGAAACCGAGATAGCGTTCGGGCTGCCATTTGGCGGGTATCAGGGCGGCGAGTTGGTCGGTGGCGCTGATGATGTAGCCGATAACCCACACTGTGACGGCGATGGGCATCCATACCAATACGCCGGTCAGCATGTATTTTTTCAATGCTTTGCCGATGGTGGTTTTGTCTTTTTCTTTTTCTGGGTGGTGTTCTGTCATGCCGTTGTTCCGGTGGTTTGCCGCGTCGGGCTGTGCCTTCAGACGGCCTTGAAGGCCGTCTGAAAAGGCGGGAGGCCGTCTGAAAAGGTTCAGAAACCGTCCCAGCCGTTGAACATCAGGCCGAAGCCTATGCCGTTTTGTTTGTGGTTGTAGTCGATCAGGCTTTCGCCGTAGCCGTGGAAGCCGCGCACGACACCCTGCAGTTTGCCTTTGATGGGGAAGGTGTAGGCGGCTTCGACCGCGCCGCGTCCCCGGCGAGGGCTGTAACGCAGGGTGGCGGACAGGTTTTGCCGGTCGTTGAGGCGGTATTGCAGTTTCAAATCGCCGTGGCCGAGGTAATCGGTGATGTCGGGGTTGTCGTTATCTTCGTTTTTCTTTTCAAACACGCGCGTCCAGACGCGCGGAATGACGGTGAGCCTGCCCCACTCCATGCCTGCCATGGCGTAAACCCTGTTCCACGAACGCGATTCGGGGCGGCTTTGGCCGTTGGACTGGTGGGAAAATCCGAGGCCAAGCATACGCAGCCTGCCGCCGAAGGGCAGCTTGGATTTGACGGGCTGGGTGATGAATATTTCCGGCTCGTAGTCGGTGTTGCGGAAAGGGGCGGAGCGGTTGCCCTGGTTGTAAATCTGCCAGTCGGATTTCTGGGTGTAGCCGAACCACAAATCGGCGCGGCTTTTGAACAGGTCTTCGGCGATTTTGCTTTTGAAGGAAACCTGCATTTTGGTTTCCATCCGTTTTTGGTCGGTGAAACGCTCGGCGGTGGTGACGCCGCGCGTCGGCGACGAAGGCGTGCGGTTGGGGCTGCTGTTGTACCACGCGGGCATCAGATACATCGGATTGTGTTCGCGCACGGTAAGCAGACCGCCGGAGGAGTTGGCATCCAAATCGTACATGCGGCTCAGCGGCGTGTAGGCTTCGGCGGCTTCGGCCAACTCGGCCGAGGGTTCGAACTGGCCTTCGTTTTCAAATACCAGCGCGGGTTCTTTGCGCTCAACGCTGTCCTGTATGCTGCGCACCACATCCGGCTGCGGCTTGGCTGCGGCCGCAGGCGCTTCGATTGCATTCACCGGCGGCAGTTGGGCGGCAAAAATTTTGTCGTAACAGGCCAGACGCAGGGCATTGTCCTGCAACAGAGTGCATTGCAGGGCGGCATCTTCGGCGGCATAAGCGGCGAAAGGCAGCGCAACGGCCAAAGCCGCCGGCAAATAACGGTTTGTTTTCATAAGACATCCTTCAAACAATTCATCTGTATCCGCTTTCCCCGCAATCCGCCGCCCGCAGCCGGGCGGCCGTTTTGCAATAACCGCAAAAAACCCCCGCCAACCGCATGGCGGCCGTCTCGGGGGCATGGTGCAGCAGCTTCAAACCAATCAGGCCATTGCCTTCACTTTGGCAGACAGACGGCTTTTGTGGCGGGCGGCTTTGTTTTTGTGGAACACGCCTTTGTCGGCAATGCGGTCGATCACTTTGACGGACTCGGCGTAAACAACCTGCGCGGCGGCTTTGTCGCCTGCGGCAACGGCTTTCAGAACTTTTTTCACAGCGGTGCGGAATGCGGTGCGCAGACCGGCGTTGTGTGCACGGTTTTTCACCGCCTGACGGGCGCGCTTGCGGGCTTGTGCGCTATTGGCCATATCGGATATCTCCTGAATAAATCAAATTTCGTAAACGCGACATTCTAATAGCCAAACCCGTGCGATGCAAGATTTTTGTTGGACGACTCCTTTTCAGACGGCCTTTTGCGGGCGCTTCGTATGCAAAAGCGACAAAACGCCCGTACCCGCCCGCGCGGCAGAAATGTTTAATATTTTGATTTTCTGCAAAAAAGCCATTACAATCCACCGCCTGCCGGCAGCGGCACTGCCGGCGGTTTTCCCTTATTTATCAACAGCAAGGAATGATAGCCATCATGAAAAAAACATTATTGACCGCAATGATTGCACTGGCACTGGCCGCCTGCGGCGGAAGCAAAGAACAAGCCGGTTCGGAAACCAACGGCCAAGCGCCTGCAACTGCTGCCAATAGCGGCGCCACCGACGCGCTGAACATCTACAACTGGTCGAACTATGTAGACGAGGAAACTGTCGACGAATTCAAAAAAGCCAACAAGATCAAACTGGTTTACGACCTTTACGAAAACAACGAAACGCTGGAAGCCAAAGTACTGACCGGCAAATCGGGCTACGATCTCGTCGTGCCTGGCATCGCCTTCCTGCCGCGCCAGATTCAGGCCGGCGCCTATCAGAAAATCAACAAAGACCTGATTCCCAACTACAAAAACATCAACCCCAAACTCCTCGAAATGCTGGCCACGGCTGACCCGGGCAACGAGTATGCCGTACCCTACTTTTCGGGCGTGAACACCGTCGCCATCACCGCAAAAGGCAAGGCCGCGCTCGGCGGCCAACTGCCGGAAAACGGCTGGGATCTGCTGTTCAAACCCGAATACACGTCCAAACTCAAAAGCTGCGGCATCGCCATGTGGGACAGCCCCAGCGAAGTCTTCCCCATCCTGCTCAAATACCTGGGCAAAGACCCGGCCGGCACCAACCCCGCCGACATTGCCGAAGCGGCGGAAGTGCTGAAAAAAGTGCGCCCCGACATCAAACGCTTCAGCCCCTCGCTGATTGACGAGCTGGCGCGCGGCGACGTCTGCCTTGCGGTCGGCAACGGCGGCGATCTGAACATGGCGAAAAAACGCTCGGAAGAAATCGGCCGCAAGGAAGGCATCGAAGTGCTGACGCCGAAAGGCATGGGCTTCTGGATCGAATCCTGGCTGATTCCCGCCGATGCGAAAAACGTCGTCAACGCGCACAAATACATCGACTACACGCTGAACCCCGAAATCGCCGCGCGCAACGGCAACTTCGTCACCTTCGCCCCGGCCAGCCTGCCCGCGAAGAAATTGATGGATCCGAAGCTGGTAGACGTGCGCTCGATTTTCCCCAACGATCAGGACATGGCCGACGGCTTCGTCATGCCGCAGATGGGCAACGAAGCGAAGAAACAGACCGTGGATCTGTGGCAGAAAATCAAAGCGGGCAACTGATTACGCGCTCCGCGCTATATTGACAACCCATGAAAAGAGGCCGTTTGAAACCCGTTTTCAGACGGCCTTTCTGTTGTCGAAAGGCAGGGAATGGGGCTGCAATGTTTCTTTGTTGCCGTCCTCGTCCGCCCGTCGGAAACAGAGGCAGCCTGAAAAACCTGCTTTGTGTTTTAACTTAGTTGAAGCTTCGTTTTCAGTTCAGACGACCTCTTCTTTGCCCGCACGCTTTCCCGAACCCCAAACCGCGTGCGTTGCTGCGCAATACACCCTACCGCAGCCCCGAAGGCCGTCTGAACCCGCCAATCCCGCCATGCGGCACACTCTGAACACAGCAAAAAAGGCCGTCTGAAAAACCTATATTGCGGTTTTTCAGACGGCCTCCTGCGGCGGGATGCGCGCCGCTGCGCTTATTCCTTAGGCAGGCGGATGATGGCGACGATGAAACCGCCCCAAATAATCACCAGCGCCGCCAGCATCATAATCATTGCGGAAGTGCCCATTATTCGTCTCCTTTCTCTTCTTCGGCATCGGCGTCAAACGGCTCTTCCTTGTGCCAGGGCAGGAAGGAGAGCAGCACGGCCGCAGCTACCAGCGCCAGCGACATGCCCCAGCCGAATATGTTCAAAAACCAGTCGGGATAGCCGCTGTAATTCTCGGCCAAGAGTTTTTGGCTGTCGCTGAACAGCATATAGCCCAGCACGCAGAACGTGCCCAGCACGCAGACATACCAAACCGTGCCGACTTTGAACGAGGAAATGGCGTTGATGTGCTTGGCCAGCTTGGGCAGGTTGCCGGAGAGGGCAATCAGCAGGACGTAGACGAAGCCGGCGGCGACGATGCCGTAGATATTGACGAATTTGTCGAGCACGTCGAGCACGGGCAGGCCGGTGGTTGTACCGAACAGCAGCGAGGAGATAACCATCATCGGCAGGCTCACGGTCAGCGTGGCGGCCACGCGGTTGATGCGCCATTTGTCCTGAACCGCCGCCACAATCACTTCGACAATGGAAATCAGCGAGGTGATGCCCGCAAACACCAGCGAACCGAAAAACAGCAGGCCGAGAAGCTGGCCGAAGGGCGCTTGGTTGATGATGGTCGGGAAGGCGACAAAGGCCAGGCCGATGCCCGAAGCGGCCACTTCGCCCACTTCCTTGCCCGCAGCCTGCGCCATAAAGCCCAGTGCGGCGAACACGCCGATACCGGCCAGCAGCTCGAAGCTGCTGTTGGCAAAGCCGACTACCAAACCCGTGCCCGCCAAATCCGATTTTTTCTTCAGATAGGAAGAGTAAGTAATCATGATGCCGAAGCAGATGGAGAGGGAGAAGAAAATCTGCCCGTAGGCCGCCACCCACACGCTGGGGTTTTTCAGCTTGGACCAGTCGGGTGTAAACAGCGCGTCCAAGCCTTTGGCCGCGCCCGGCAGGGTCAGCGAGATGGCCACCATCACAACAAACATCACTACCAAAAGCGGCATGAAAAACGACGAGGCGCGCGCCACGCCCTTCTGCACGCCGAAGGCCATAATGGCAACGGTAAACAGCCACACGGCCACCAGCGGGCCGAACACGCCGCCGACGAAATCGAAGCTTACGCCTGCGTCTTTCGCCATTTTCAGATAATCGTTGAAAAAGAAAGCCTGCGGGTCGGCGCCCCATGCGCCGGTGAACGAAAACCAAGTGTAGCTGGCCGCCCAGCCGAGAATCACGGCGTAATAAACGCAGATAACCACGTTGGCCATCACGTTCCACCAGCCCATCGGTTCAAACAGGCGGCTGATGCGGCGGAAAGCCAGAGGCGGCGAGCCGCGATAGCGGTGGCCGACGGCATAATCCAGCAGCAGCAGCGGGATGCCCGCCGTCAGCAGCGCCACGAGATACGGCAGAACAAACGCGCCGCCACCGTTGTCGTAAGCCACATAGGGGAAACGCCAAATATTGCCCAGCCCCACGGCCGAGCCGATGGCGGCAAAAATAAACGCCTTGCGGCTGGAAAAAGTTTCGCGTTTTGATTGTTTTTCGGACACGGAAACACTCCTTGCTCTATCGGCAGCCGTCCTTGCAGGGCAGATGCCGAGCGGTTGGAAAACAAAGGCTGCTTTTTCGGCAGCCCCTCTTGATGTAAAGCCGCCATCATACTGGCTTGTGTAAAGTTTTGCGAGTAAAAAAGAAAACCGGCAGCGGCATGAAGAGGCCGTTTGAAAAAAAGGCCGTCTGAAAACAGGTTGGGAAAACAACCTGGAAACACAAAAAACACATCAAACATCTCGCCTTTCAGACGGCCTCTTTACACACAGTCAAACCCACACACCAACCCCGCACCTGCCTAATATCAAAAAACAACCGAATATTCTTGACCAAAACACACGTTTTTGTTAGATTACGTAAGGATTTTCCAAAACACCAAAAGGATACCTCTTATGTTGAAACAAACAGCCCTGATTCTCGCCGCCGCCCTGTCGCTGGGCGCTTGCGTCGGCAGCCAGCCCTACGTCAGCAGACTCTCCCCCGAAGAACTACGCCACAACGCCGAATCGGTAGACCGTGCCGAACGCGCCGAACGCGCCGAGCGCCGCCGCGAAAACCGCGAAGAAATGATGGATGCCGCCGAGGCCATCGACCGCGCTACACGCAACCGCAAGGTTTACATCATCCGCTAATCCGACCGACAAACAAATCTTCCACATAGGGGTTTTATTATGAAAGCACTCGTTCTGCCTTTAATCATTGCCATGACACTGGGCGCCTGCGCCGCGCCCGGCCAATCCGTCGGCGACTACGCCATCGGCGACGACAATGCCGCCATCAATGCCGGCCGCAACCGCAAAGAAGCGCAGCTTACCCGCGCCCAGCTCGAACAGCACCGCCGCCAGCGTGCCAACGTATCCGAAGAGCTGGCTCTGGAGCGCGAAAAACGTGCCAACAAACACGACAGCATCCGCCAAGGCATGGGTACTGCCGCAGGTGCCGTCGGCCTGATCGGCGGCGTAGCCGGTATCGTACGCGCCTTCCGCTAAGTTGTTCCCATACAGCAAACCGCCGTCAGCAAAGTTTCTGGCGGCGGTTTTTTATTGCCTGCACTGACGAAAGAGGCCGTCTGAAAGCCTGTTTCCGCATTTTCAGACGGCCTCTTGCCAATCCTACGGGAGCTCGTCACAATCGAAACCCCTAAAAAGACAAGCGATTGTCAAAAAAAACCGTGCAGGCGGATAAAACCGTCTGCAAAACAAAATCCAACCTTCTTGGAAAACTACCCATGAAATACAAAGACCTGCGCGAATTTATCGCCCAATTGGAACAAACAGGCCGTCTGAAACGCATCGTCGCACCCGTGTCGCCACATTTGGAAATGACCGAAATCGCCGACCGCGTGCTGCGTGCCGAAGGGCCGGCGTTGCTGTTTGAAAACCCGATTAAGCCCGACGGTACGCGCTACGATTATTCCGTGCTGGCGAACCTATTCGGCACGCCCGAACGTGTGGCGATGGGCATGGGCGCGGACAGCGTGTCCAAACTGCGCGAAATCGGGCAGACGCTGGCATATTTGAAAGAACCCGAACCGCCCAAAGGCATCAAAGACGCGTTTTCCAAACTGCCGCTGTTGAAAGACATTTGGAGCATGGCACCGAACGTGGTGAAAAACGCGCCGTGTCAGGAAATCGTGTGGGAAGGTGAAGACGTTGATTTGTATAAACTTCCGATTCAGCATTGCTGGCCGGAAGACGTTGCGCCGCTGGTAACGTGGGGCTTGACCGTAACGCGCGGTCCGCACAAAAAACGCCAAAACTTAGGCATTTACCGCCAGCAATTAATCGGCAGAAACAAGCTGATTATGCGTTGGCTGTCGCATCGCGGCGGCGCGCTGGATTATCAGGAATTCCGCAAACTCAATCCCGATACGCCGTATCCCGTCGCCGTCGTGCTCGGCTGCGACCCCTCCACCATTTTGGGCGCGGTAACGCCCGTTCCCGATACCTTGAGCGAATACCAGTTTGCCGGACTGCTGCGCGGTTCGCGGACGGAGCTGGTGAAATGTATCGGCAACGATTTGCAAGTGCCTGCTCGCGCCGAAATCGTGCTGGAAGGCGTCATTCATCCGAACGAAACCGCGTTGGAAGGCCCATACGGTGACCACACGGGCTATTACAACGAGCAGGACCATTTCCCCGTGTTCACGGTCGAGCGCATCACCATGCGCGAAAACCCGATTTACCACTCTACCTACACGGGCAAACCGCCCGATGAACCCGCCGTTTTGGGCGTGGCGTTGAACGAAGTGTTCGTACCGCTCTTGCAAAAGCAGTTCCCCGAAATCACAGATTTCTACCTGCCGCCCGAAGGCTGCTCCTACCGCATGGCGGTGGTCAGCATGAAAAAACAGTACGCCGGACACGCCAAGCGCGTGATGATGGGTTGTTGGTCGTTTCTGCGCCAGTTTATGTACACCAAATTCATCATCGTGGTCGATGACGATGTGAACGTACGCGACTGGAAAGAAGTCATATGGGCAGTAACCACGCGCATGGACCCCGTGCGCGACACCGTTTTAGTGGAAAACACGCCCATCGACTACCTCGACTTCGCCAGCCCCGTCAGCGGACTCGGCGGCAAAATGGGCTTGGACGCGACCAACAAATGGCCGGGCGAAACCGACCGCGAATGGGGGCGGGTGATCAAAAAAGACCCTGCGGTTACGGCTAAAATTGATGAGATTTGGGGGGAGCTGGGGTTGTAAAGCAGGCATTTCAGGCGGCAGCCTGCAACGGGTAATCCATTATTTTGATTGTATCAGGAGAGAAAAATGTCATTCACTACAATTATCTACGCGCACCCATACGAGCAAAGCTTCAATTACGGTATTTTGCAACGGGTACAGCAACTGTTGGACGGAAAAGGTGAAAAATACCAACTGATCGACTTATATGAAGACGGCTTCAACCCCGCATACACCAAAGAAGAACTTGCCCTGTTCAATCAAGGCAAAGCCCTTGATCCGCTGGTTCTGCGTTATCAAGAACTTTTGAAAGCCTCCAGCCGCCTAATTTTCATCTTCCCGATCTGGTGGGCGGATATGCCGGCTATCGTCAAAGGATTTGAAGACAAGGTTTTCCTGAAAACGTTTGCCTATGTCCCCACCGCCACTGGACTGAAAGGTAACCTACCCAATATCAAAGAAGCCTTGGTCATCAGCACGTCCACCGCCCCTACATGGTATCTGAAATGGTTTTGCGGCAACGGCATCGGCAAAGCGATGGTAGGACACACGCTCAAAGGCATCGGTATCGCCAAACGCCGATGGCTCAACTTCGGCAACATGGATAAATCCACCGCCGAACAGCGGCAGGCGTTTTTGGCAGATTTAAGTCGAAATATTTGATTTTAAATCATTAAATTATTGTAAATACCATTTCAATATCACAAAAAGCAGCCTGCACCTGCCCCCGATTTGAAAGGAACGCCGTGAAATTATCCACCCATATCGTCGTTGCTACGCTGCTGTGTGCCGCTTCCCCGTTTGCCGCCGCGTTGTCGCAACCAATGGGGCAGACGGTGGAAATCGTCAATCAATGCCCGCACGACATCACCATCCGCGCCAAAGGGCTGTTCAATCCGTGGCGCAAAGTCTTCAATCGCCGTACGCTGGAAGCAGGCGGGCGCATACAGGGAACGCAATTTTATTGATGAGAATTGGGAGGAATTGGGGTTGTAAAAACAGGCATTTCAGGCAGCCTGCACCTTTTGGAAGGCCGTCTGAAAGCAGCGTTTCAACAAAATTTCCAAACAATATTAGGTATTTTTTGAGTATAGAAACACGAAAAACAGCAGTCGTAAATCAGATTCTCGAATCCGACATGTTCGGCATCATGGCTTGTCGGATATAAGCATCCGACCTACGGCTGCTGTTTTAAATATAGTCAATTAAAAACAAAATAGTACAATACTCAACTTTGAGGCGTAAGTAACAAATTTACTGCTGCAAATTCATTTTCTAGCAAAATAATCCTTAATAAACCTTATCTTATTACCCCTACTCATACCATGATGGCATTCCAGTCTGCGCTTCATATCCGAGAACGCACCATCCAATAAATTAGTAGTATTCGGGATATTGAGATCAGGATATTGCTCAAACAGACGTAAGTAACAAAATGGAGGCTAAAAATCCCCGCAAGCCTTATCCTATAAGGCTTTAAAAGAGGTCAAAGGCTTTGAATACAAAAAATGCCCTTTTTGCGACT